>NZ_JAVVQU010000033.1:0-26219 GCF_036655075.1 Niameybacter sp.
ATTAGATGCAAATAAAGAAGAGGTGGATAGAATGACTGCAAACATTACAAAGACCTTTCAAGAAGAAAAGAACCAAGCAAGGGAAATGGGAAAACTGGAAGGAAAACTAGAAGGTAAATTAGAAGCTGCAAAAGCCCTGTTAGATATTTTAGAAGATGAAGTCATTGCTAGGAAGCTAGGACTTCCACTAGAAGACATAAAAAAATTAAGGGATTAAACATCTTTATTCTGAAGATAAGAATGAAAATAGCGAAGTATTATGGATAGATATTGACGAAGCTATGACAAGAGATGATGTACCTGAATTAACTAAGGATTTAATTAATTGTGCAAAAAATCCTAATCTTGGTTTTGAAAAGATAATTTATAATTGGAGGAAATCATGAAAAAAAAGGCTTTTTTTAAGTTTGTAGTAATCGGATTAAGTGTTTGGGCTAGTGCTTCAAGTGTGATTTTTGCTAATGATGAAAGTACTAAGTTTTTCATTAATGGAGAAAAAAGATATGATGCTGAAATTGTGCTGAAAAATGATACAACATATGTTCCACTCAGAATAGTAGGTGAAGAGTTAGGAGCAAAGGTGAATTATGACTCCCAAAATAAAAGTATCTTGGTCAGTAAAGATAGTATTTCACTTCAAATGAGGATAGGAAACAAAGAGGCTCTTTTAAATGGTGAACCATTTAGCCTATCTAATGAGATACTGATGCACACCACAAGTGAGGGAACTCAACTTACTTACATTCCGCTAAGAAATATTTTTGAAACCTTTGATGGGGTGGTGGCGTACAATAAGGAGTACAACTACGTCAATGCCTACAACAAAGACAACCTTACGTACACAGCCCTAGAAGGATTAAAAAGTGAAGATTTAACAACTTATCGCTTTGCACAGTTAGCTTTACCACGAGTAGGAGCAACAGATATGTCTTTGACTGGTGGAAGGGTTGTTGAATACATATTCCCAGTGAATACAAAAACAGACTACTTCTTTATACGAATCGACCCTTCAGGGGATATGGACGTTACAAGCATAGCATATATGGAAGTAGAAAACGGTGTAGCTATTTGTAAATGGTACAAAGAACTAAATGGAGAGATTAAAGAAAACATAAACCCTCTTGATAATGCTATCAACAGAAGTCTTGGTGCTAGAGGTGTTACTAGGGAAGTTGGAGAATTTCCCAATTTAGAAGAAACTAATTTCATTTATTTTGTGGAACATAATATGATGCAACCTTCACCTCAAGATGAAGCTGTTCCTCTATACGAGGAAAAATTTGAAAGCATGATAGGTGTACTAACACCTCAGGGAGGGGTGGGAGTTACTAAAAACCTCATAGGAGAAATGCGTTGGAGTCCTTATGCGGATACATATATTAGACAAGGGTATGATGGAGAAATGTATACATATTGGAAGAACGATATTCTATTAAGTGAAGTGGAGGAAAGTTCTTTTGTAGGTGCTGTACCTGAAGATACAACATACTTATATGGGAATGCATATAACGGATGGAAAAGCAGGACTTTCAGATGAAGCACGAATGGTTCTTGTTGGATATATAAAATAGTTATTGTTTACTTGAAATAGCCCTACCCCGTTATCGCTGGGGTGGGACTAATTTTTTTATTATATCCTCAGTATTATCTAACACAGCCTAAATTAAAGGGGGACAAGTATGAGTAGTGTCTACGGTTTTTTGAGGGTTAAAATACTTTTGAATATTTGAATAGTGTGATAGAATTGTTAAATACAAATTTTGCTGACTAAGTTACCAACTTTTTATCTTTTTAATCGTATATAATAGTAATAATAAGTAAACGAGAGGAGTAGGTTAAATGTTAGAAAATATGAGTTATAATGTTTGATATACATTTATAAAATAAAGTAAAAACGGGAGGAAAAGAATGGATTATTCTAATATAGGATTTGTTTTTAGGGGAGCGATAATGCAAATTATTGTTTTCTCTGCTATTCCATTTATATGGTGGAGAATTAAACACAAGAAAGAAGTTGGTTTTCGTGAATTTATAGGCTTAACAAAACCTATAAGTGGAACAACTACTAAGAATACAATAATTGCTCTGATTGCATACTGGATTATATGGGGAATGTTGATTTTTATTTATGGGTCATCAGGCTCTTCTTTTTATGGAATGGGTGTTAAAGCAATTATTCCTGCATTGATTGTATGTTTCCTTCAAAATGGGTTATGTGAGGAAATTCTTTTAAGAGGTTTTTTGTTAAAACGACTTTGTGCGAAAATGAATTTTTTAAGTGCAAATAGTTTACATGCTCTAATTTTTGCACTCTTACATATAGGAGTCATAGGAGAAAATTCTACATTATTGGGCATGTTTTTTATCCTATTGAAACCTTTTGTTGGAGGATGGATGCTTGGGTATGTGAGTCAAAAACTATTTAAGGGTTCAATCATTCCTTCAGTAATTCTACATGGATTAGGAAATTACATATTAAGAATAATGGATGCATTTATGTTGTTATAAAAATGAGGTGTAGGTAGCAAAAAGCTATCTACACCTCGTTTTGTTAAATGTTTTAACGCCATCTTCTTCGTCAAATTTGAAGTATTTGTTGGATGTAGCTTTTCGGGCCTTTTCAGTCTCCTCTTTGATTGCTTTTGCATCCATGATAAGAAGGACTAGGGTAATAAGTAAGGTACCCAATACATAAGGAAAGACTCTAAATACAATTAAGATGGCGATTAAGAATAATACACTATAGAGTAGAAGTGACTTCTTCTGTAATGGATAAGTAGTCATATCTTTGATTTGTAGTGTTGCACTAACTGGATGTGATTCAAATAGAACAGTTAAACCAATAGCAAAACAAGCCAACCTAAATCTACCCTCCCTCTGATAAACATCGGTAGAATTTAGGTTGGCCTATTTTGTTGTGGCAAAAAGGTTTAGGATACACAGGGATAGAATACATTCGTAGTGCATAGAGGATTAATCTATTAGAAAGCTAAGATTAGGCTTAAGGGAGGTGCACCGAGATTGGGGTTCCGTAGGTGAAAGCGCTATTGTCATAGTTATCACGGCAGGTTGCCAAGTTAGTTGACCGTCTTAAGGAGCTTCGTCGCATACTAAAGTGTTAAGACACTATTTACTTGAATGTGGCCTAAGAAAAAATGTATCATAAAGTATAGTAACTAACCTAGAAAGTTGCCACCACTTAAGAGGTTAGTGCCTAAAAATAAATTCATCCATTTTAGCAGAGGGAGGGACTAAAACTTAGGAAAGTTATTTTTAGTGGTACAGTCAAAGGATTTGTCTAGAATCATCTTTTAGGCTGTACTTTTATATTAAAGTGCTGTAATAAAACTTATAAGATAGTTATACAGGAAAATAAAAAGGAAATCTAGTGTTAAGAATTCACAAAATTAAAAGAAGTCTAAATGATAAAAGTCGATTTTATACGACAAGTTTTCATTTAGAAATCAGAAAAGTGAATTTCTAAGAAATCAAGAAAAATGAACAGAAATTATACATGATGAACAAAAATAAGTTCTAAAAACTAGTTAAAGTAAATAAATAATAATCTTTAAAGTAAAAGAATAGAATAGGTTAATTTTTTAGTTGAGGTATTAAGATTTCAATATAAGCTTATAAGTAATAACTTTATAAATGATTTTTTATAAGATAATGAACTTAAAGAGATAGAATAAGGCACATTAGAAAAAGGTGACACAAAAAACTATGATCCATAGAACTAAAGTTGAAATGCAATAAAGTTCATTTTTTGATTAATAAGTTTGGTTGTTGGTGTATAATAATAAGCAAGATAATGAATAAAGATGATTAAATGAGGAGGAAAAATTATGCCAGCAGTGGACTACAAACATTATAAAGAAGAAAAAATTGATGGAAAGATATGTTTAATGTCTCCAATTGCAAATCCAAAGCATGGAGAGACAATTGGAAATTTATATTTAGCTTTTGCAACTTACTTAAAAGGAAAACAATGTAAGGTATTTACAGATAACATTGCAATCTTCTTAGATGCAGAAAAAAATAACTATGTTGTGCCGGATTTAAGTGTGTTATGTGACCCAGCTCAATTCAGTTCAAGTGGATATCACGGCATTCCTAGTCTATTAATAGAGGTGATATCTCGTTCGAATATTAAGCGAGATCGAATCGAAAAATTTGAACTCTATCAGAAGTTTGGGGTCAAAGAGTATTGGTTAGTAGACTATGTCTCTAAGACGATAGAACAATACGTTTTAGTTGATCATAAATATATCCTTGAAAGAGCGGTTGCTGTAGTAGATGAGAATGAACTTGAAATCTTCACTGAAGAAGAAAGAGCAGCTTATACAACTGTTGTAAAGCCAACAATCTTTGAAGACCTAGAAGTGGATATTAAAGATATATTCTAGCTGTGAACAGTTGCTTTTTGTATAATACTGCAAAATTTAAAGGTCTATGAAACGAGTCTCTCACCTCTCATTTCATAGACCTTTTGTTATTTCATCAATGTCCTATTCTCAACAATTTCTATATCCGCAAGCTTTCCACAGACCACAGCCTAAAGTTAAAAGCATAAGCCCAATTGCCAATAGACCAATCATAATCCCACTCATAGAAGTCTGTGTAATGAACTGATCTTTCAGTGTTACAAGCCAAAGTACAAATGGAATAATAAGTAGTGCATTCAAATGAACATAAGCTGTTTTTTGTATATAAAAGATATACCCTACAGTGCTTAGGATGACAAACACTAGAGCAAGTGTAGCGTATAGTGGTGTCTGGATTGCATATAAAAAGTAAGCCACGAGTGGTAGACAGGCAAGGATGATGCCGAGTGTATAGTCTTTTGTCTTGTTCATAAAGTATTCCCCCTAGAATAAACTTAAATGCTGATTAATGTATATATATTATACAATAAAAATATAAAAAATAAAGAGATTATATATAAAGTATTTGAAATAACTATGAAATATACAACAAAACCTTGAATTATATATAAAAAATGTAAAATATTAAAAAATAAATAGAAGTATTTTAATGCGTTGTACCTGAAGATCATAGTACAACAAGGCCCAAAGAAAATAGAAAATGAGGGTGTGGGAAAAAATAATGCTAGAGATAAAGTGGGATGTTTGCTATAATAAGACACAAAAAACAACATAGAACCACACAAGTATGCAAATGTGGGGGAGAGGGAAAGGAGCCTGAGTATGTTGGCTATAGAGAGACAACGAGCCATATTAGAGAAGCTACAAGAAGACGGGGCAGTTCGTGTAGTAGATTTGAGTAAGCTGTTTCAAGTAACAGAGGAAACAGTACGAAGAGATTTAGATAAGTTAGAGAAGAAGCGTTTGCTTCAAAAAACTTATGGTGGTGCAGTCGCTCTTGTGGAAGAGGACAAAGAAGGGGAAGAATACTCTTTTGACGACCGTGTAAAGCAAAATTTAGATGGTAAAGCTAAAATAGGTAAGGCTATCGCAGCCATGATTCAGGCTAGAGAAATATTAATGGTGGATTCAAGTACTACTTGTTTAGAAGTGCTTAAGTATATCGAGGAAGATAAGAAGCTAACAGTCATTACAAATGGACTTGGAACAATGATGCAAGCAAGTAAAATGAGCCATATTAATTTAATTGGAACAGGCGGTACCTATAGGGAGAAGTCTATTTCTTTCGTAGGGCCTACAGCTAAAAATAATATTCTGAGCTACTATGCAGATAAGGCTATTTTATCATGCAAAGGTATAAGCAAAGAGCGTGGTGTCATGGAATCTAGTGAGTTTGAAGCAGAAATCAAACAAGGTTTTATAGAATGTGCAAAAGAAGTTGTTCTAGCAGTAGACCATCAAAAGGTTGATAAAAGTTCTATACACCGTTTAGTAGGTTGGGAAAATATTAATTACATTGTGACAGACAAAGCGTTAGATGAAGAATGGTTAGTGCTATGTAAGCAATACGACATTAAGCTGATTGTAGCTGAGTAGGAGCCTGTAACAAGCAAGCGTAGGGATGAATAAGCTGCGTACTAGCGTCGTGCTGCCTTATTCATGTGATAAATTGCACAAAGAGTAACTTGGAAGTTAAGTAAATACTAGGATTAATGGGTAATTAAAAATAAAGTAACTTGGATAATAGTTAGAACAAAAGTTAAAAATACAGAAAAATATATTGCGTATTAGATAATTAGATGATAGGATAACAATATAAATAAAAACCACAGAAAACCACACAAACAAAGAAATGGTTGTGCGTAAAATAAATAATCAAACAGCTAATAAAGGAGCAAATCAATGAATAACTTACAAGAGTATGAAATCAAAGTTAAAATGTGTGAAATTGGCAAACGCGTATACGGAAGAGGTATGGTAGCTGCCAATGATGGGAACTTCTCTGTAAAAATTAGTGATACTGAAATTCTTTGCACACCTACAGGTATTAGTAAAGGATTTATGACACCAGAAATGATTTGCAAAGTAGACTTAGAAGGAAACATTCTTGAAGCAACAGCACCTTACAGTCCATCTTCAGAAGTAAAAATGCACCTTAGAATTTACCAACTTAGAGAAGATGTAAAGTCTGTTGTGCATGCACATCCTATGTACGCTACAGCTTTCGCTATTTGTGGCAAACCACTTGATAAACAAATTATGCCAGAGTCAACAATCTTCCTTGGCAATGTGCCAGTAGCAGGCTACGGTATGCCATCTACAGTGGAAATTCCAGATGCTGTTGAACCATTTTTAGATACACATGATGCAGTATTACTTGCTAACCACGGTGCTTTAGCTTGGGGTCCAGATATTGAAGCTGCTTACCACAAGATGGAAGGCTTAGAGTTCTACGCACAACTTCTTTACTTAACAGAAAGCATGGGTGGTGCAAAAGAGCTTCCACAAAATGAAGTAGACCGTTTAGTAGAACTTAGAAGAGGCATGAACTTACCAGGTAGACACCCAAAATTATAAGAAGATACAATCAATAGATTTATAACTAGGATCATAACTTGTATGATCATACAATAAGGCTAACTGAAATGAAAATGACTGATAGTAAAAACATAGATCTAGGGGGAAAGCACATGGAAAATACATATCGTTTAAAAGGACACTTACCTAAGATTGGGATTCGTCCAACAATTGATGGAAGAAGAGAAGGCGTTAGAGAATCATTAGAAGAGCAAACAATGTCAATGGCTCAAGCTGTAGCAGAACTTATTGAAGGTACATTACGTCATCCAAATGGTGACAAAGTAGAATGTGTTATCGCAGATACAACTATTGGTGGTGTAGCAGAAGCAAGTGCTTGTGAAGCTAAATTTGAAAAAGAAAATGTAGAAGTTTCTATTACTGTAACACCATGTTGGTGCTATGGTGCAGAGACACTTGACCTTAACCCACACCGTGTAAAAGCTATTTGGGGCTTCAACGGAACAGAAAGACCAGGTGCTGTATACCTTGCTTCAGCAGCAGCAGCACATGCACAAGCTGGCCTTCCTGTATTCTCAATCTACGGAAAAGATGTTCAAGATGCAGGCGATAAATCTATTCCACAAGATGTAACCACTAAAATTTTAACTTTTGCTAAAGCAGGTCTTGCAGTAGCACATATGAGAAATAAATCTTACTTATCAATCGGTAGTGTATCTATGGGTATTTCAGGGTCTATCGTAGATCCACACTTCTTCAGTGACTACTTAGGTATGAGAACTGAATATGTAGATATGATTGAAATCATGAGACGTATTGAAAATGAGATCTACGACCAAGCTGAATACGAAAAAGCACTTGCATGGGTAAAAGCCAACTGTAAAGAAGGCGCTGAACTTAACAAACCACATCTTATTAAAGATGCAGCAGGCAAAGAAGCAGATTGGGAATTTGTTGTGAAAATGACATTGATCTGTCGTGACCTTATGGTTGGCAATGAAAAATTAGCTGAAAAAGGCTTTATTGAAGAAGCTAATGGACACAATGCTATTGCTGCAGGTTTCCAAGGACAACGTCACTGGACAGATTACAAACCAAACGGTGACTTTACAGAAGCGATGCTTAACTCATCTTTCGACTGGAATGGCACACGTGAAGCCTTTGTAGTTGCAACAGAAAATGATGCGCTTAATGGCGTACCAATGTTATTTGGTCACCTTCTTACAGGTACATCACAAATCTTCTCAGATGTACGTACTTACTGGAGTTCAGATGCGGTAGAACGTGTAACGGGATATAAGTTAGAAGGTAAAGCAGCAAATGGTATCATTCACCTTATCAACTCTGGTTCTACAACGCTTGATGGAACAGGTAAACAAAGAAATGCACAAGGCGAACCAACAATGAAACCATTCTGGGATATCACAGAAGAAGAAGTTGCAGCATGTCTTGATGCTACAACTTGGCCATCAGCCAACCGCGAGTACTTCAGAGGGGGCGGATACTCATCATGCTTCCTTTCAGAAGGTGGTATGCCTGTAACAATGAGCCGTATTTCTATGGTAAAAGGTCTAGGCCCTATTCTTCAAATCGCAGAAGGATATACAGTAGAGCTTCCAACAGATGTACATGATACGCTTAACAAACGTACAGACCAAACTTGGCCTACAACTTGGTTTGTACCAAACTTAACAGGTGAAGGTGCATTCAAAGACGTTTATAGCGTAATGAACGAATGGGCTGCTAACCATGGTGCCATCAGCTTTGGGCATATTGGTGCAGATTTAATTGCACTTGCTTCAATGCTTAGAATCCCAGTAGCAATGCACAACGTACCAGAAGAAAGAATCTTTAGACCAAAAGTTTGGAGTGCATTTGGTACAAAAGATCAAGAAGGCGCTGACTTTAGAGCGTGTCAAAACTACGGACCACTTTACAAAAATGCATAGGAGGTACCTATGAATAAAGTACATATTGCCTTTGACCTAGGTGCATCAAGTGGAAGACTTATATTAGGTATTCAAAAGGGAGAAACGGTAGAACTTGAAGAAGTTCACCGTTTCCCAAATGATCCAGTCGTAATTAACGGGACTATGTACTGGGACATTCCGAGACTCTTTCATGAGATGAAACAAGGACTCAAAAAAGTGGCAAGAAGAGAAGATATTGAAATTCAATCTATGGGCATCGATACCTGGGGGGTAGACGGAGCGTGGATTGATGAAGATGGACAGATGATTAACCTACCTATTCATTATAGAGATGCTAGGACGGCAAAAGTCATAGAAGAAGTAGAAGCTGTGATGTCGCAAGACAAGCTTTATAGTATAACAGGGATACAAAAGGCAAACTTTAATACGCTGTATCAACTTTACTATGACAAAAAATACAATAAAGTGATTCAGGCACAAGGGCGCAAATGGCTCTTTATGCCAGATTTATTAGGTTACTTCTTTACAGGAAAACTGTATAATGAAGCAACGATTGCATCTACAAGCGGATTAGTAGATGCTACAACAAAGGCGTACAGCCAAGAAATCTTTGACACATTAGGATTTTCTATGGACTGGATGAGTGAACTTGTTAAGCCAGGTACACAAGTGGGTACACTTACACCACAAGTACAAGAAGAAACAGGACTTGGAGCAATCCCAGTTATTGCAGTAGCGAGCCATGATACGGCCTCTGCAGTAGCAGGTGCTAAGATTGAGAAGGAAAACGAACTTTACCTCGTATGTGGTACATGGTGCCTTATGGGCTTAGAAGTAAGTACACCACAGTTAGCAGAAGAGGTAAGACTTGCTGGCTTTACTAATGAAGGTAGTGCTAAAGGGAAGATTCGTTTACTCAAAAACATCAATGGGCTTTGGATTCTTCAACAGCTTAAAAAGTGTCTAAATGATAGAGACTTAAGTGTAGACTATCCAGATATTATAGAAGCTGCAAAGGCAGCAAGCCATACATATGCCATTGATATTACAGATGAACGCTTTATGGCACCACTCAACATGGAGCAAGAGATTATTCAAGCTTGTCATGAGCAGTATGGTGTAACGCTTACAAGTGTAGGTGAAGTGGCAACAGCTGTATACAATGGATTAGGTAATCTGTATCAAGAGACAGTGCGCCAATTTGAAGTTTTAATCCAAGAAGAGATTAGTACGATTCATATGGTAGGTGGTGGAACAAAAGACCAACACTTATGTGAGGTAGTGAGTCAAATGACAGGTAAACAAGTCATTAAGGGGACCACAGAAGCTTCAGCGATGGGTAATCTATTAATTCAAATTCAAGCGAGATCATAAAATAAGTTGAATAGGGGTGTATTGCACTAAGAAAGATGAGTGCAATACACCCTTTAGTGTAGTTTGAATAGAACCAAGATAAAGGATAAAATTGCTAAGTTATTAAAAAATATTAAGAAGTGTAGTATAATTTTAAGATTATGATATAATAGCTTAGATAATAAATAGGATGGGAAGTAAAAGGAGTATAGCCGAAATGAGAAAAGTAAGTAAGACAGGTAAAAAGCAGCTTATGAAGTTCTTCTTAAGAACCATGTTGATGAGCTTTGTTGCAGTAGTACTTATAGGAGGCATTGCAGCGTGTACGATGGGAAGTATTTTTGATAAAATCAATGTTGCAAGCAGAGATCAAGACCCTACATTGCCTAAATATGATCGAAATGAAGATGTAGACCAGGAGGCACTACACCTTAATGTCGCTGTGTTTGGTGTAGACAAAGACCAAACAAGAACAGATGTTATTTTTGTTGTTCACTTTAATAGTGAAACAGGAAAGACAGAAATTGTGTCTGTGCCAAGGGATACAAAGGTGACGTGGAGTGATTATCAGATACAAAAGGCAAAGGAATTAGATAGACCAGTATATAACCCATGTAAAATCACAGAGATGAGTGCCTATGGTGGGATTGATAATATAAGATATTTCACAGTAAGTGCATTAGAAGATATATTAGGAATCAAAATAGATCACTATGCGGTTGTGAATATTGATGCATTTAGAAAAATTGTAGATGGTATTGGTGGCGTAGAGTTAGACGTACCAAGACGTATGAAATATACAGATAGAAGCCAAGGTCTCTATATTGACCTGCAACCAGGACTGCAAGTATTAAATGGGGAACAGGCTGAAGGCTTAGTAAGATGGAGACATAACGATGACTATAGTGAACAGTATGCAGAAGGGGACGTAGGACGTATTGAGACCCAACAGCTATTCTTAGAAGCTTTTGCTAAAAAGGTTATGAGCCCTCACGTTTTAAAGGCACTGCCACAGATGATTAATATCCTTTATTCAGATATAAAAACGGATGTTACGCTCAAGGAAATGCCTACATACTTAGGTTATATTAATACCTTTGATATCAATAAGATTGCCTTTAGCACATTACCTGGAGAGTTTGTTAGAGAAGAAAAATGGTATTATGTTATGGATTATGATCAAATTGATACATTTATAGGCGAGCGATTTAATGAGCATGTAGTGGCACCAGTGGTACTAGAAGAATAGAAAATAGCTACAAAAGGGGGTATCCACAGGGATATCCCTTTTTGTAGCTATTTCTGGTTTGTAGAATTGTCTTGGTCTTTAGGAGGCTGTGATGTGGAGTCATCCTTGAACCAATGTGCATTTGTAGTAGGGTTGCTAAGAATACCAGCTGTTACAAGAATTGCCAAAAGAGCGTTGACGATTTCTTGGTAGTTTGGAAGAATATTAATTCCAAAGCTAGAAAGAAGGAGTGGAATAAATGCTGCAACAGAAACCCAGAGACCGTAGTTGCGCCATCTATTATTATTAGTCATAAAAATTCACCTCCCACTTTATGATAGAAGAGAAAAATCACTCACTAATAGTATATGGTCTAGCAATCAAAAGGTGCTTAGAAAATTACGCAAGTCGTTCAACCATGAAGTCTTCTTCAAACAAACCGAAGTATTTATTGCCATCTTGATCTTCATAAGTACCTTTGCCATGCATTCTGCCGTTTACAAATTCACCAGTATAGATATGACCGTTAGCATAGCGCATAGTACCCTTACCTGTGATGCGCCCGTGTAGGACTTCCCCTATGTAGATACTGCCATCAAGCAAAGTAATTTTGCCTTTTCCCGTAGCTTGATTATCTACTAAATCACCTTCGTAAGCACCGATATTATGAAGGTGAAGATGACCGTGGGTGGACATGACCATATAGTCATCTTCAAAGATGCCTTGGTATTTAACACCATGTTCATCTTCATATGTTCCTTCCCCGTGCATATTCCCATTTGAAAATTGGCCAATATATTTATGACCATTACTGAAGGTTTTCATACCTTTCCCCGTTAACTTACCATGGACAACATCCCCTCGGTAAGAGGTGCCATCTACATAAGTGTACCCCCCTTTGCCATGAGGAATACCAGCTTCCACATCCCCTTCATAAACACCGATCTCTTGTAAGGTAAGTTTACCACGGCCTGTTGCAATACCGTCTCTAAATTCCCCTTCATAATGGTCCCCATTAGGGAAAGTACAGGTACCATAACCTTGAAGTTTGTTATTCATAAAGGTACCTTCGAATAGGGTATCATTAGTAGAGTGGAAGCGACCTTTACCTTCACGTATACCATTTAAGAAAGCCCCTTCGTGGAAAGAACCATCGTTCCAAAGATAATAGCCTTGGCCTGTTTGCTCCCCTTTGTAGAAATCCCCTTCATAGGTTTCTTCATCATCTAAATAAGCCTTGCCTTTACCATGGGGCTCACCATTTTTAAATTCTCCCTCATAGAGAAGTTTACCTGATTCATCATAAAGCTTACCCATTCCATGGAACATAGGACCCTTCATGGCGCCTTCGTACATTACATTTCCGTTTTTATGGTATAAGACTTCGTCTTCGTATACATCGTCCTGTTTTGAAAAGATTGATTTAAGTTTTTCAAACATTGTTGGATCCTTCCTTTGTATAAAATATAGCTCTATTATATCAGTTTTTATCTAAAAAAAATAGTTTAAGCACCGAAAAGATAACAGGTTAAAAAGTAAGCACACAAAATACCAACAAAAGATGCAATGAGTCCACCAATGACGGTATAACGTGTGTTTTTTACCTTGATAGTCATAAAATAGACAGACATGGTATAGAAGATGGTTTCAGTACACCCAAACATAATGGATACGAGACGACCAATAAAGGAGTCAGGTCCGTAGGTTTGAAAAATATCCAAGATAAGTCCTGTAGAAGCAGAAGAAGACACGGTACGCATGAGGGCAATGGGGATGACTTCTTTGGGGAAGTCAGTAGCAGCTACAAGGGGGCTTAAAAGACGTACTATGCCATCTAGTCCACCAGAGCTTTTGAGCATACCGACACCTAGCATAAGAGCAACTAGAGTAGGGAGAATGGAAACAACAACCGAGAGTCCTTCTTTGGCACCATCTATAAAAGACTGGAAGATATCTACTTTATGAACGAGTCCATAGATGACAATGGAGCCTGCTACCAGTGGAATAAGTAAGTCAGATATGTACATAAAAGCTTTCATTAGTCATTCCTCCTATACATGAGTTTGGCAAATGTAATGGCGGCAATAGAGGCGACAGCAGTAGCCAGAATTGAAGGTCCTATTACTTCAGTTGGATTCGCAGAGCCATAGGCACTTCTATAAGCAACCATGTTAATAGCAACCAGCTGAATGGTTGATATGTTGACAATAAGGAACATACACATGGCATGGGTAGCTGTTTTGGGATGTGCCTTATTTAACTTTTGAAGTTCAACCATAGCTTTTAGACCAGGGGGAGTAGCTGCCCACCCAAGGCCTAAGAAATTGGCGATAATATTGGTAGCCATATACTTTCTAGCAGGGTGATCTTTAGGTACATCTGGAAAAAGGAAATTTAATAAAGGCGACATACGTTTGGCTAGAGCATCAATAAGATGAGCATTTTCTGCAATGCGCATGATGCCCATCCACATTGCTAGAGCGCCACAAGTTTTAAAGCAAAGTTCTACAGCAGATTGACTAGAGTCAAGCATGGACTGAGTTAAAGCTTGCATATTGCCGCTAAACAGCCCCATAAGCAAAGAAAATATAATCATGAACCCCCATAAATAATTAAGCATAATAGTCTCTCCTAACCCATAATAAAAATAATCTTGTCCTACTACTATATGCAAAGCAGTGAACAAACTTTCCACTAAATGGAATTAAGGTACTGGAAGAAAAATGTAATACTGGGAATAGATAAAATTACGTTTAAGAGAAAAATACAGATTAATCGACAAATATTTTTAAAAAACTATTTTTAATAGGTACAAATATGATATTCGACAAATACTATATTAGTAAATTAATAAAAAAATCAAAAAAAATGATAAAAATTTACAAAACGATAATTGACTTTTATTGCTAATTATGGTATTTTAGTAGTACAGAGATGAGAGAAATGTACTTAAGTTGACTAATTTTTTTTTATAAGGGAGAGGATTTAAGTGAAATCAACAGGCATAGTTAGAAAAGTTGATGAACTGGGACGAGTTGTGTTACCAATCGAATTAAGAAGGAATCTTAACATTAATGAGAAAGATTCATTGGAGATTTTTGTAGACGATGAAAAAATCATCCTTAAAAAGTATGAGCCAGCTGATATTTTCAATGGTTCAATGGAAGATTTAATTGATTACAAAGGGAAGAAAATTTCAAAAAACACTATTTATGATCTTGCTAAAATGGCAGGTATTAAAGTAGTAGAATAGAGTTGTGTAAAGGAAAAGGGCCGCTTAAGCGGCCCTTTTTCCTTTATGTAAGATAGACATCAGAAAACTCAATATCAATTTTTTCTGAGTGGATAGTATGAACGTAGTCAGAATACTTGAGACGCTCAGTGTTTACTTCAACAGGAAGGTAAATAAGGAACTCAGTACCCTGATCTACAATGCTATTTACTTCAATGATACCATGGTTAAGTTCAACAAAGGATTTGACTAAGGACAGGCCAATACCAGCACCTTCGGCTTTTCTAACAAGGCCATTTTCAATACGGGTAAACCGTTCGAAGATGAGTGACTGACTTTCAATCGGTATGCCTACACCATTATCTTGAATGTGGATACATGCATAATGGCCTTCTAAGGAGATAAAAATGTTGATATGCCCTTCTTCTTTGGTATATTTAATGGCATTGGATAAGAGATTTAAGAGCGCACGCTCAAGTAGATCAGCATCTATAGTACAGAAAATCTCTTCTTCTTCTGTATCAAATAAGGTTGTAATGTGCTTACGTTCCATATAGGACAAGGTTGAACCAAGTAAGCTCTCCGTTAAGTCTACGATGTTAAGTGTACGCGGAGTGAGATTGAAAAAATGACTTTCAATACGATTGATATCTAAGAAGTTGTTTAGAAGGCGTAAGAGACGCATACAGTTTTGATTAATCATGGTGTTGTAGGTTGGAATCTTATCGTATTCTTTCTGCGTAATGAAGTTGTTTTGAAGCTGAGCTGCACTGTAAATAATGTTAACAGGCGTCTTGAGTTCGTGAGATATGGTGCAGAAAAATTCAAGTTTCATTTTTTCAAGTTCAATATCTTGCCTAAGTTTATCCTCCTGTATCTTATAGGAAATATCTTTAGCAGAGGCAATAATAGCGCGTGGGTCATCTGCATGAGAAAGGGTTAGGTAGAGTTCTACATCTACGAACTCGTTTGTAGCAGTTATCATTTTAATATCGATCGTTGCATAGTCTTTGGCATGCTTGTAAAGGTCTTGAATAAGGGTTTCTACTTCATCTCTATATTCAGGTGCTAGATAGCCTGCAAAAGGGGTATAGAGGATAGGTTGTAAGTGATCATATTTTAGTAGAAGCCTTACATGTTCATTGGCATGGTAGACGTTCTTATCTACAATGATGAATAGAGCATTGGGATAGAAGAACATCATTTGTGAATAGAGTGTATCGATATATTGATATTGTTTGTGAATAGACTGACTTTCTATTGTCATATGTTGTAAATAATGATTCATTAAACTACTACTTTCAGTATACAGTTCCAGCTTCTGAGTAAGATCCTTTGAATATTGGATAATAGAATCACTGGAAATAACTCTAAAAAATATAAGAATGAGTGTAAGTTGAATAACCATGTAGAAGTAGTTGGCAAGTCCTTTTGCATAAAGGCTTACAAGAAATCCTAGAATAATGGACATACTTAAAGCAAGTAGAGAGTAAAATACTTTTAAGTTTTTAGGTTCAACAAAAAGCTGCTTTTTCTTGGCAATACGATAAGCAAAAATAGCTGTTAAGGAGCATAGTATAAGCGAAAGAAGTGGATAATACAAAGCAGACTTATCATTGATTTTTATAGGTGAAACAAGAAAATAACCAATATATTGATAAAGTGTAAAGACGATAAGGACCATAATACAATAAGTATAACAAATAGACTTACGCTTATGAGGTTGATCAAAATAGATGAATACAAGTAGCGTTGCAATACAAAAAAGTATAGTAAAGATTATGAAAGTATGGAAGAACGATGTATAGGTGAACGCTGATAAATAAATAGGATAACGCTGATTAAGTAATAGGAGACAAAAGCTCATAAATAGAAAACTTCCACCATTCATACATCCTAAAGTACATAATAGAGCTGATTTATGAGCATCTAAGCTCGAGATACTTGTTGCGAGTATGAGACTACTAAAGAGTAAAATACAAATTAAGTAAAGTGTATAAGCTAGGGATTCATTGACAAAAAAGAACAAAAAAGTAAAATTTAAAAGACAAAATCCATAAATGATCATACCTATATTAATAGAAGCTAATTTTTTCATAAGTTCTCCTGATTATAAGAAAATGTATTTTTAAAGTCCATATTTATACATTATAGTATAAAAAGGCATAACATTCTATAATTTTTGTATAAATATGGTAAGAAATTAGAATTAATATTATCTTTATATAGGTATGATAAAGTGAAAAAGAAAATATTTAAGAGAGAGATGCTTCTTTAACGAAATTTAACAACTTAGTAATAGTACATTTTATTTTAAAAGTTACTATTAAGGTAACAGGTTGAGGAAGGAATGAAATCATGGAACTTGAAATGTTTGGCTTTATAACAGAAGTATTGAATAACCTAGAGGGCATGAAAATCAATTTAGATATAGCGAGTAGAGAAATAGAAAATTTCTTTGAGGAGATGCTAGAGCACAATAATGAGGGCTATCTTAACATTAATTCAAGAGTTAAGTCCAAGCAAAGTTTGAAGGAAAAAATGTTGCGTTATGATTACTATACCCAGTACAAAACACCAGAGGTTATGTTTGATCGTCTATCAGATTTAATAGGGATTCGTCTAGAATGCCGTTTTATCGGAGATGAGGCAACAATCTACAAGCTTATACGTAAATGCTTTACAGTGTCTTCTAAGACGTATGAGGGGTTCTATTCACCAGAGGGGAATAAAAATCTTTTCTTAGAACTTGGAAGCAAGCAACCTAAGAGTCAAAAAAATGGGATGAAGATGTACCGTATAGACGGAAAATATCTTTTTGATGATAAGTGCTATAACTTTGAAGTGCAGATTAAGTCATTAGTTAATATATTCTGGAGTGAGATAGAGCATAAGGTTATTTATAAGAACTACAATTATATCATTGCTGATCGTTTCTATAAGGATATTATGAGTTCAATCAAAAATAGCTTAACAACTATTGATCAACAGCTTCTACTTATTTCCAACCAATTTGACCGTGGCGATTCGACAAACAAGTCTGGTAGGAAGGTGCAGATGGAGCAATTGCTATCCAAAGTACTTTATGATTTGTTTGCACTTAAGATTAAAAATAGTATTGGTATTTTAATAGACTTTAGAAAGTCTTGTGATACGATTGTGAAGTATGTCTTTAGGGATGCACTATGTGATGATGAGAAGCTCTACAATGAGACAATGGTTAGCGTATTTTCTAGATTAAATGAGATTGAAGGCAAAGAGGTAGACTTTACAACTCAGATTATATTTAAGAGACCTTGTGAAGCGGAGGATGCCTTCACCTATAAGTTAGTAAACTTCATTAGAGAAACGCTTAATGATGAGTTTCAGTGGAACATTTTCTTTAGGATTTTATTTGAGATAGAGCCTGATTGTAATGCAGGTGACTTGGAAAAATTCATTCAATTTTATAAAAATAGATTTTATAGCAGCATTAATCTTAGAAGCTTAGAGAAGAAAATATCTAAAGAAAAATCACTCTGGATTATGGATGAATTGATGGAACATTTTGCGGATTTATTTATTCGTGTTAATACTGTAGAATTACTTTATAATAACGTGATTGAGCAAGTGATTAGCATATTAAACAATGTTTTAGATGCAGTAAGCCGTAATATCTTTACATATGAGGATTGGATGAGTGAAAAAGAAATCTACATGCAACTTTTAGAACTACGTTTATCTTCAGTATTAGATATTGATGTAGAGGCAACTAAAGTATTAGATTTTCTAGATGATGTGAGAAAAAGTGACTCTAATATAGAGATTCATAAAAGTATTGTTAAATATATCGATAAATTATAAAAAACTCCTTGTTTATGCAAGGAGTTTTTTAGATATTAAATGCTCAAAATAGTATGCTGCTATTGTTTTTTCCGTTGCATAAATTTTTCTAAAACTTGTAGTATTGCATAGGACGTGTATCTGAGGTCTTAAGTCCAGTAAGATAAGAGACATTTGGAAGCAACTCTTCTAATTCTTCTAGAGAAATTTCAGACTGAATAAAGCTGTAGGCACCATCTATTAGCTTTGTAGCAAGCTTGTGTGCATTCTTTAAAAGGTCATAGAAGCTATGCGTATATACATTTCCAGTTACAGGATGTAGCCATACAGTTTTTTTTGTGTTGAGGTAGTCTGTGAATTCATCTACACAGTCATGATAAGAAAAGGTGTTGGCAAGGCTAACTATATTTTTAGGAAGGATAGGGCTAGCCATGCTAGCTAATCCTTTTTTGAGGCCAATACGGTCATAAGTTAGGGCAAAGTAGTTCCTAAAATCATGATAAGACTCTTTAATGATACCACTACCATGGGGAATGGCATAAATAGAGAAGAGGAGCTCATCATACATATCTAATATAACAGGTGGGAATGCCACATCTTTTAAAATATGCTTATGTACCTTAAAACTGTTGGCATGTCTGTTAAATTTCTCTTGGAGTAAAAGGGTATCAATTGCCATTTCAATACGCTTATGAAGCCCTTGATACTTGAGTGTGCTTGAGTCCTCGCTAGAGTAGCGCCCGCCTAAGTAGAAGATATAAGGATGACAAGTAACATCTAGTGCATAGTGACAAAGCAAGCCACAGATATAGGCCATACAAGGACTGAATAGCTCAGGTTCTGCCATATGCTTTTTAGCAAAGCATATGGCAGAGGATAAAAAGTATCCTGTATGACTTTGGTGCATCAAAGAAGCTACCCCAAAGTTGTTTTGCTTTTTATGTGGGGCATGGTAGTACATAGGATCTGGACCTTGTAGACCTATGAAATAAAGGTTGCGATTATCTTTTATGATTGAATAAACAGGAGAATCTGTTGAATTTTTGGCTTGGTCTAAACCAAACAGGTAGTGGGTAATCGTATCTGGCATACTTGTAAACTCCTTCAATGCAGCAATGTTAAGATAATTATAGCACCTTAATGTGAAGGGAGATAGACTTTTGATTATAAAAAAAACACCACATTAAGTAGTGTTTTTTGTCAATCTTTTTGATTAATTTTTCTTATCTTGGTCAGTATGGTTTGCCATAACCTTCATGTTTAAGTAAAGTAATAATCCCATGAGTACAAAGATTGCAATAATGATTTTATAGTCATGATTTGCTAAGGCTATTGCTGATAATCCAAATACACCACTAATGGCATAAAGTGTAATAACAGCTTGCTTTTGACTATAGCCTTTATCTACTAAACGATGATGTAAGTGGCCTCTATCTGGAGCAGTAATTGGCTTACCAGCAAGCAGACGTCTAATAATTGCAAACGCTGTATCAAATACAGGTAATCCAAGGATTAAGATGGCTACGATGATTGTAACAATCGTGTAGCTTTTAAGTAATCCAAGTATAGACGTTACAGCTAATATAAAACCTAAGAAGGTTGAACCTGTATCTCCCATAAAGATAGAAGCAGGGTTAAAGTTATAAGGTAAAAAGCCTAGACAAGATCCAGCTAAAATGGTTGTAAGCAAAATAGCAATAGGATAACCACTATAAATCGAAAGAACCATTAAACAAAGAGATGCAATAGAGGATACGCCAGCAGCTAGGCCGTCTAGTCCATCAATAAAGTTAACTGCATTTGTAATACCTACAATCCAGATAACGGTAAGAGGAATAGAGAGCATATCAAGGAACATAGTTGATCCATCGATAAAAGGTATTGAAATAAAAGGTATTGTTACACCACAAAGGGCAACAAGTGTAGCTGCTAGAATCTGAATTAGAAACTTCAGCTTTGCACCAAGTTCGTAAATATCATCAAAGAAACCTAAGAGAAATATGATGAGTGCTCCTGTTGTAATCCCTAAGAGTTGTTTCCAATCTAATACCGTAATGAATTGAATACATATGAGTAATGTAATCATAAAGCCTGCTACAATAGCAATACCACCCATTCTAGGGATAGGCTTACTGTGCATATCACGTTTTCTAGGTTTCGCAATAGCGCCTACCTTAAATGCAATTTTTTTTGCAATAGGCGTCGTAGCGAAAGCGATAAGAAAAGAGAGCACAAAAGCCATAATATATAGACTAGCAAAATTCATGCTGTTCATCTCCTTAAATTATGTAAGTCTCTTGATCGCTTATAAATTTAATAAGGTGGTGGTACCACAATCGCCCTTTTTAGCGTTTACAAGAAAACTTGCATATTTATTTTGTGCCAAATAAACGATCTCCTGCATCGCCAAGACCTGGAACAATGTAACCGTGGTCATTAAGTTTTTCGTCAAGACATGCTACATAGATTGTTACATCTGGATGTGCATCTTGAAGGACTTTAAGACCTTCTGGAGCTGCGATAAGGCAAAGGAAGTTAATGTTTTTAGCACCTTTCTCTTTGATAAATTGTACTGCAGCAACAGCTGATCCACCTGTAGCAAGCATTGGATCAAGAACGAAGAATTCTCTTTCAGTAATATCTTGTGGAAGTTTGCAGTAGTATTCTACTGGTTGTAGCGTTTCTGGGTCACGGTAAAGTCCAATGTGACCAACTTTAGCTGTTGGTACAAGGTCAAGCATACCATCTACCATGCCAAGACCAGCACGAAGGATGGGTACAATACTTAAGTTTTTGCCAGCGATACGTTTGCCAACAGCATGTCCCATTGGTGTATCAAGTTCATAATCTTCAAGAGGAAGTTCTCTTGTTGCTTCGAAACACATAAGTTGTGAGATTTCTCTTACAAGTTCACGGAATTCTTTTGAACCGGTATCAACAGATCTAAGACGTGATACTTTGTGTTGAATCAATGGGTGATCCATAATAACTACTTTACTCATAAAAATAAGCCTCCTAAGATTATATTATTTTTCAATTTGTTCGATACGTCTAATGTGACGTTCGTCATTTGAAAATGGTGTGTTTAAGAAAGTTTCAACGACTTTAAGAGCATGACCTGCTCCGATAACACGAGCGCCTAATGCAAGCATATTGGCATTGTTGTGTTCACGCGTTGCAGCAGCTGAGAAACAGTCATGACAAAGTGCACAACGAATACCAGCCACTTTGTTAGCTGTAATAGAGATACCGATACCTGTTCCACAGATTACAATACCTTTATCACATTCACCACTTGCTACAGCGAGTGCAGCACGTCTTCCGTATTCAGGATAGTCCACTGCATCAGTAGAATCGCAACCTAAATCTTTGTAAGCGATATTCTGTGCATCTAAATAGCCTAAGATTTCTTGTTTTAACGCATAACCACCATGGTCACAAGCAATTGCTAGCATAAAAAATCCTCCGTTAGTTTATTTTATAGTATATACATTAATGAAAGAATTCATTAGTGTAATATATGGGCATTATACGTAGATGATATGATGGCCAGCAGACTTTTCAAGTCGGTTCATGATAGCACTGCCTACCCCTTCAGTTGAGAAACTTAGGGCATAGACTTTCTGAACTTTAAGGTCATCAAAGGTGCGTAAAGCTTCAAATAAATGCATAGCAATCTCACAAGGTGTATGACGACTGCCTAAGCTTATGATAAAGTCCGAATGGAAAAGTGACTTTGTTTCATCATCGCAAAGTACGCCCGAATATATATTATGGGCTTTATCTTGTAAAAGTGCAGCATTGATTGCTTCAACAACTTTTTCATCATCCCCTTTGTAGATCATCACTTCTGCATTAGGTGCATAATGAGTGTATTTCATACCTGGTGCTTTTGGTTTTGTAGTTGCATCTACACTTAAAAGTGCAGGGTCCATAATGATAGTATCTAAAACCTCCAGTAACATGTCTTGGGTAATCCCACCTGGTCGTAATATAGTAGGGGTGCCGCTTGTTAAATCTACAATTGTAGATTCTACGCCTACAGTGGAGAGGCCACCATCAACAATTGCATCGATTTTGCCATTCAGATCTTCAAATACACGCTTAGCATTTGTAGGACTAGGTTTGCCTGAAGTATTTGCACTAGGCGCAGCTAATGGTAGACCTGTCATTCGGATTAAATCTTGCATAGTAGGGTGAGATGGAAAACGAATAGCAACGGTAGATAAACCACCACGTACACTAAGTGGTACAAGAGAAGTGGACTCAAAAATAAGCGTTAGTGGGCCAGGCCAAAAATGCTCGATAAGAAGAGAAGCTGAGTCAGGAATGTGGGCTACGAGTGGCTGCAGCATCTCTAAATCAGCAATATGTATGATAAGAGGATTATCACTTGGACGTCCTTTTGCTTTATAAATGTTAGAAACAGCGTGCTCATCTAAAGCATTTGCGCAGAGCCCATAGACAGTTTCTGTAGGAACAGCAACAAGACCACCAGCACGTAAAATATCAGCCGCCATATAAAGTTTTTCTTGGTCATCAATCATTAATGTATGCATGACAATACTCCTATAACTTTGCATTTAGAAATTTATCCTATATAGTATACCACAAACGTTCTATAAAATAATAGTACAATATAAAAAAGTGTAAAAAATAGAACGAGCTTTGTCAAAAGCTCGTCCAGAGTGTTAGTTTAGAGATGGTCTATTTGATAGCATAGTCTGCATCTGGCTTCATAGCTCTCAGAAGCGCCAATCAAAATGATAGGGTCGCTATAAGAAGCTGGTTTGCCTTCAATAAGACGTTGTGTAAAGTTAGCAGGGCGGCCACAGCGCATACAAATGGCTGTGAGCTTTGTTACATCATCTGCAAGAGCTAAAAGTTCTGGCATTTGACCAAAGCTTTCTGCCTTAAAGTCTTTGTCTAGACCTGCACAGACAACACGCATACCTGAGTTTACAAGTTTCATAATAACGCTTACGATTTCGCCATCTAAGAATTGCACTTCATCAATGCCAATAACCTTAGTATCTTCTGTAATATAGTCTAATATTTCCTCAATATGAGAAATAGAAATCGCCTCTAACTTCTTGCCATCATGAGAACAAATATGGTTTTCGGCGTAACGGTTATCAATGTTTGGTGTAAAGATAATAGTAGGGATACCCGCTAAAATAGTACGTTTAAGCCTTCTAATAAGCTCCTCAGATTTTCCTGAAAACATAGGGCCACAAATCATTTCTAAGCGGCCAACATCTATAAAATGTGAATACATCTTAACAATCCTTTCGTAACAAAATCAATTTTCTTGTCTATCTAGCACACACACTTGTGTTGTTTCAGGCAAATTAAGAAGCGCTTCGTAAACGGTAGAAATCGCTTGGTTGTTTGCTAAAACAGGAGGTTTTCCTATTACAAGATGTGTAATTGCATTGTGTATGATAAATTCATGAATAGTCTTGGGAATATCGGTACTACAGAGGAAATGAACTTGACCTCCAAGCTCACTACCATAAACAAATAATTCTTCAAATAATAAGCTACTATCAGGAGACTCAAAGATGGTCTCACCTTTTCTGATATGTATAATATGAAGTTCGCCGTCAGTTTCTTTGGCAAGCTCATGACCTTTTCTGATAAGTCGTTTACTATTTTGTTGAATTGTTATACATACGAGTGTTTTATTCATGTACGTACCTCCTAATTTGTGGACTAAAAATGTGCCTTCTCTATAATACAATTAAATTATGACGATGTATATATATATTTGTTAACAAATCATTAAGGTAAAAATAAGCCTTGTAAATACAAGGCTTATTTAGTGTGGTGAATTATGGAATATCTTATAGATTAAAGAATGCAAGCATTGCAGAAGTGGTGTGAATAAAGTCATTTGTAGCCATCAGTTCACGTGCAGAGTGCATACTAAGCATTGGTGTACCAATGTCAATAGAACGTACGCCAAGGTGAGAAGCAGTAACAGGACCAATAGTAGACCCACCACGTTCATCAGAACGGTTTACAAAGACTTGGTAAGGAATGTTGTTGTTGTCACAAAGAGAAGCAAATACACCAAATGAGTCACTATCTGTTGTATAGCTACATCCAGCAGTGAGTTTGATAGCAGGGCCGTTACCTGGAAGCACTTTGTTTGTTGGATCTGATTTTTCTGGGTAGTTTGGATGAAGAAGATGTGCGACATCAGCAGAGATGATGAAGGACATAGCAAGTGCTCTTAAGTACTCTTCACGAGACTTACCAAGGCAAAGCGCAATACGCTCAAGCGTATGACCAAGGAATGGAGAGTTTGCACCTTGTTTAGATGTGCTACCTACTTCTTCGTTATCAAAACAAGCAAGAACATTGATACCAGAAGTACTATTGCTGTTAATGAGTGCAGCGAGTCCACTATACACCATAGATAAGTCATCTAGTCTAGCAGTAGAGATGAACTCTTCACCAAGGCCTACTAAACAACCTTTTTCTGCTGGATAGAGGAAAAGGTCCATTTCTAAGATATCAGAAGTTCCAACACCTAGTTTTTTTGCTACTTCTTCTAAAATAAGGTTTCCTTCGATTTTTTCTTTCATATAAGTAAGAAGTGGAAGGGTTTCTTTTTGTGGGTTAAGTTTTACGCCATTATTTACTTCACGGTTCATATGAATGGCTAAGTTTGGAATAATGAGTAAAGGTTTTTCAAGGTCTACAAGTTGAATTGTAGGGTGAAGTGGATGTGCACCTTTAAGCGCTACACGACCAGCAGCTGAAAGTGGACGGTCAAGCCATGTGTTAACGATAGGGCCACCATAGACTTCAGTATTAAGTTTCACGTAAGATTCTGTACTCATTTGAGGATTTGGCTTGATTTTGAAGCCTGGTACGTCTGTATGTGCACCTATTATTTTAAAGCCTTCATGCTCAAGGGCACAACTATTTACAACAAAGCCAATTACGGCTGAATGATTAGAAGTCACATAGTACTTGCCACCTTCTTGAAGGTTCCAATTTGTTGCTGGGTCTAGATAAGAAAATCCTTCTGATTCAAGTTTTTGAATGACAGAGTTTGCTGCATGAAACATAGAAGGACTGTTATCAATAAAGGATAGCAGACCACCAAGTAATAGATTAGACATAATAAATCTCCTTTGTATAAAGCTTTTAGTAAATTGACTTAATAGTATTTTATCAAAAAGCCGCACATAATAACAGGGAAAGTGAAGATAAAGTTGTGTATAAAAAACTGTTGACAAAAGAAACACACATGCATAATATAATAATATATGAGCAATCATTCATATGAAAAAGGAGGCGGAGTATGAAATACTTATTTAGGATTGAGGGAATTGATTGTGCGAACTGTGCAGCAAAAATAGAAAGAGCTTTGAACAAAGATGAGTTATTTAAAGAAGCGTATATCAACTTTATGCTTAAGAAAGTGGAAGTACATACAGAAGAAAAAGACCCTAGTCTTGTAGAAGAAAAAATCAAAAAAATTGCTAGTCGTGTAGAAGATGGTGTAGTCATCACAGCATTTGATGTGCCAAGCATCCAACCAACATATCGCCAAGAGACAGAAACAACTTGTGGGTGCGGTGAACATCACCATCAAGAAGAGAAAGAAGCAGGATGTGGATGTGGCGGACATCACCATCAAGAAGAGAAAGAAGCAGAATGTGGATGTGGTGGACATCACCATCAAGAAGAGAAAGAAGCAGGATGTGGATGTG
>NZ_JAVVQU010000033.1:26319-36210 GCF_036655075.1 Niameybacter sp.
TGTGGATGTGGTGGACATCACCATCAAGAAGAGAAAGAAGCAGGATGTGGATGTGGCGGACATCACCATCAAGAAGAGAAAGAAGTAGGATGTGGATGTGGCGGACATCACCATCAAGAAGGGAAAGAAGTAGGATGTGGATGTGGCGGACATCACCATCAAGCAGAGGTAGCGGCTCGTCGTAGTGTGAAAGTTGAGGAAGTAGTGCAACCTTCTACTATAGAAAAATTCAAAGCATACTTGAAAACAGAAGATGCTATGATGATGCGTATTATAGTTGGTTTAGGTCTTTTACTCTTTGGGGTAGTGAGTAAGCTTGAGGTATTTACTGTTTTAGCCTATATCATAGTTGGATATGATATTGTTTTCAAAGCAGTTAAAAATATTGTAAAAGGTAAAGTTTTTGACGAAAATTTCTTAATGACTATTGCCACTTTAGCAGCGTTTGTTATTGGAGAGTACAATGAAGCAGTAGCTGTTATGCTGTTCTACCAAGTAGGTGAGTATTTCCAATCTAAAGCAGTTTCAAAATCTAGAAGAGCTATTGAAGGCTTAATGGATATTAAACCAGAGTTCGCACGTGTGAAACGTAATGGAAATTGGGTTGTTGTAGCACCAACAGAAGTGGGTATTGGTGAGGTCATGGCGATTAGACCAGGTGAAAAAGTACCTCTTGATGGTGTCATTGTAAAAGGTCAAAGTAACTTAGACCATTCAGCACTTACAGGAGAGTCTGTACCTGTATTTCTTGAAGAGGGTAAAGAAGTACTTAGTGGAAGTATTAATGTAGACCAATTAATTGAAGTAAGAGTGACTCAACTCTTACAAGATTCAACCGTGTCTAAAATCTTAGATTTAATTGAAAATGCTACAAGTAAAAAAGCACAAACAGAACAGTTTATTACTAAGTTTGCAGCAGTGTATACACCAGCAGTTGTTATTGCAGCAGTACTTATTGCTATCATTCCTTCTCTTGTTACAGGAGACTGGAATCACTGGATTTATACAAGTATCGTATTCTTAGTGATCTCCTGTCCATGTGCCTTAGTTGTATCTATTCCACTTAGTTTCTTCGGAGGCATAGGTGCGGCATCCAAATGTGGTGTGCTCATCAAAGGAAGCAACTATTTAGAGAAACTTACACAAATTGATACAGTAGTAATGGATAAGACAGGAACAATTACAAAAGGAAGTTTTGAGGTGATTGGCATCTTCCCAGCACGTAAAGGTATGGAAGAGGAGTTTGTACGTTATGGGGTACAGCTTGAAAGACATTCCAATCACCCTATTGCCCGCGCTATTGCGAACTATAGAAGTGAACTTGCACAAGAAGAACTTACAGACTTTACAGAGAAAGCAGGTTACGGATTAAGTGCTACTCTTGAAGGGAAAAAGGTTATTGCAGGGAATGAACGTTTCATGGAAATGAACAACATTGCTTACAAAGTACCAAAGATGCTTGGAACAAGCGTCCATATAGCAGTAGACGGTGAGTACTGGGGGTGCCTCATTGTAGCAGACGTTGTGAAAGAAGAAAGTAAAGAGGCTATTGCTAAACTGAAAGAACAAGGTATCAAAAAAGTAATTATGCTAACAGGTGATAAAAAGGAAGTAGCCCAGTACATTGGCAGCCAAGTAGGTGTAGACCAAGTGTATGCAGAACTTTTACCACAAGATAAAGTACATCAAGTAGAAAAACTTATTAATGAAGGCAATAAAGTAGCTTTCGTGGGAGACGGGATCAACGATGCACCTGTACTTGCACTTGCAGACGTAGGGATTGCTATGGGTGGCATTGGTTCTGACGCAGCAGTAGAAGCGAGTGATATCGTACTGATGCAAGATAACCTCAAACAAATTAATAAAGGCATTGAAATTGCTAAATATACAAAACTCATTGTTAAGCAAAATATTATCTTTGCACTTGGAACCAAGTTCCTTGTAATGATTTTAGGTATTTGTGGATTTGCAAATATGTGGTTAGCAGTTTTCGCAGATGTAGGGGTGTCTATCATTGCTATTTTAAATGCGATTAGAATATTGCCTAAGCACGGGAAGATGAAGTAGAGGAGGCTGGCTGCCTGTGCCTATGTCGATCGCTTCTCCTCGAGAACAATAAGAGACTCTAATTAACCTCTCAAGGAAGCTACCGCCATATCCCCAGCTATCCAGCACTGGAGAGGACTTGAGAAGGAAAAGATAGAGTGGCCCCAAGTGATGAGTGCTTGGGGCTTTTTGTGTGAAAAGAATAGGTGGGCTTGAAGGGAATAAACATAAAAAAAGCCCTAGGAGAGGGCTTAAGGATGGGTTAATGTATGAGATTTTGGTAGTGGGATCTGATTTGCTCGGCTAGTGTAAGTTGATTAGAAGGGATAGGAATAATCAACTTCTGATAAGAGTCATAAGGGGTGCCAGGGATACCGTAGTTGAAGGTGAGATAATTTTGTTTTCCGTATATAATCTCAATGTTTTCTAGAGCATAGCAAGATTTGTAGAGACTATAAAGGGCACCGTCGTGGTAAATATACTGTTCAGTGATAATAGTAAAGGTTTCTTTTTCTAACTTACTATTGTAGTACATAGATAGGCATACACTAACCAAGCTACAAATGAGGACACTTATAGTAATAAGGGTAGCACTGATGAGATAACGGTTAGGTATTGATGAAAAGATAAAGCCAAAAGCAATAATAAGCCCCAAGAGACCCAGCAAGATAATAATAGACAGGTCTATATGATAATTTTCATTAGCCCTATCTTTAACAAGCGTACATTCTAAAGGTGTATAAGACCATTTAGCAAGTATGGGAAGTTGCCCCTGTTTGATGTTTTTAATAATGGTGTGATTTTTGTAGTGAATAATAAAAGAATACCAAGCAGTTATAATAAGAAAACATCCAAGAATAAGAGTAAGTACAAAGGCAACACTAGTAGGTGCAAAATGACAAGCAAAATAAACGGTTACAATAACGCCAACTATAAAGTATAAAACAGATAGTAGACATTTAAAAAATTCTTTGTTCATGACGTTCCCCCTTTTCTAGAAAAACAAGAAAGTTATTAATATAGGAGTACTTATAGTATATGAAAAGGACAAGTCGTTTGACTTTGTCTTAATGAAATAATTTATATGAAGTATAAATTCAGGAGATACGAGAAACACTACGGATTAATGAGACAAAGAAAGGGGGGATAAAGATGGCTAAAAAAGGTATGAGAAGACCTGATATAGATGAACCACATGGAACAGAAAGCAACAGTAAGTCTCATTTTCCTAAAAATGACGTAGAGCCCGTACCAGAAATTGAAGGTAAGGCTAAGACCGGTAATAAAAAGGCAGGAAAAATTTATTAATATAACATATTGATGTGGGAATCAAAGTTATAATAAAGGATAAAAGGGTATGCTGGTCGGCATGCCCTTTTATATTTTTTAAATAAGGAAGATGTTTTAATTTCTTGACGAACGCCAGACTATCCTCTACACTTTAACTGACGAGAGTTATATTTTTTGTGTAAATCAAAATACTAAGGAGAGTGACTTTGAAAATGGACCTTGGACCGAGTAGCGCCAGGTGGAAAAATATACAATCGAATATTAAAATAACTTCTTTTTGTTAGAACAAAGTGAACTCATCTTTTTTTCAGGTCTTTTGTCTAATGAGAGGACGAAGGATGTGAAAAAATGATTAGTATGTATAAAACTCAAAATGACCGACTAGAACTCATGCAATCTTTTGAAATTGGGACTTGGATCAATGTAGAAAACCCAACTTTAGAAGAAATCGACTATCTTTCAAAAACTTTTGGAATTGCACCAGAAGATTTACGAGCAGGTCTTGATGAAGAAGAACGTGCCCACATTAACACAGAAGCTAATTATACGGTGATTATCGTAGACGTTCCTGTTAAGGATGAAGAGGGGATTCATGAATATGCAACTATACCTATGGAAATTGTAATTAGTGAGCAATTCATGATGACTATTTGTCTAAGAAGAGTAGATCTAGTACAAGATTTTATCACAGGAAAAATTAAGACTTTTTATACCTTTAAGAAGACAAGGTTTATTTTACAATTACTTTATAAGAATGCATCTTACTATCTACAATATTTACGTTATATTGATAAGGCAAGTAACAAAATTGAACAAGAACTTAATAAGTCTATGCGTAACAAGGAACTTGTACAGCTTTTAGAGTTAGAAAAAAGTTTGGTTTACTTTACCACCTCATTAAGAGCTAATGAAATAGTATTTGAGAAGATGATGCGTATGGAGAAAATTAAGCAGTATCCAGAAGATAAGGATCTACTTGAAGACCTTATTATTGAAAATAAACAAGCTATGGAAATGGCAAATATTTATAGTAGTATTTTGAGCGAAACGAGAGATGCATTTGCCTCTGTTATCTCTAATAACTTAAATATTGTAATGAAAACGCTTACATCTCTTACAATCGTTTTATCTATTCCAACTATGATATTCAGCTTGTTTGGAATGAACGTACCGCTACCTTTAATGAGTAACCCTTATGGCTATTTGTATATTTTAGCTGGGTCCTTTGTGCTTATTATTTTAGGTGTTATTATCATGCTTAGAAAAAAAATGTTTTAAACTAGTCAAGGAAGAATGTGAAATTATTAAGAGCCATGTTATAGAAAGTTATAACTTGATTAAAGATATTGTAGAAATAATTTCATAAGAAAAGGCTATGAAACTAGAAGTTTAAACTCGTTTCATAGCCTTTTTACTATTTAATAAATGTAATATACATTTTTGTCTGTATTAAGCACGTTGTACAGAAAGTGTTACAGTTTCGCCATTAACTTTCCATTCTTTTGTATAACCATCAGCAAGTGTACCTTCTGATACTTCATTTGCAAGCACTTCAGATGCAACTTCGCCGTTATTTCTTGTCATGATTTCAGCAATTTTAGCGTTACCTGTGTAGGCTACTAAAATGTGGTCTTGAACTTCGAAGTCAGCTTCTTTTCTCATAGTTTGGATTTTAGAGATTAACTCACGTACAAATCCTTCTTCAATAAGTTCTTCTGAAAGTAAAGTATCAAGTACAACTGTGAAACCACCTTCACTTTGTGCTACGAAACCTTCTTTTTGAGCTGTAGCAATAAGCACATCTTCTTTTGTAAGCTCGACTACTTGGCCGTTGATGTCAAGTTTGAGTGTACCTGTTTCGTTAAGTTCTGCCATAGCTTTTGTACCATCAAGTTCTGTAAGAGCAGTTCTGATAGGGTTAAGAAGTTGACCGTATTTTGGTCCAAGTGTACGCATTTGTGGTTTGAATGTGTATGAAATGAATTCACTTGCATCTTCTGTGAAGACAACACTCTTAACGTTTAACTCTTCAGCAATGATTTCGTTGTATGCAGCAGGAAGTACTTCTGTTGCACCGATTCTCATGGTACCGATTGGTTGACGGTTTTTGATGTTAGATTCGTTACGACATGCACGACCAAGTACTACAATTTGAAGAACGTCTTCCATGTGTTTTTCAAGTTCTTTGTTGATCATGGCTTCGTTTGCAGCAGGGAAATCACAAAGGTGAATACTTTCTGGTGCATTAGTATCATTTGTACGAACTAAGTTTTGGTACATTTCTTCTGTCATGAAAGGTACAAATGGTGCAGATACTTTAGCAAGTGTTGTAAGAACAGTGTAAAGTGTCATGTATGCATTCACTTTATCTTGTGGCATATCACTTTGCCAGAATCTTTCACGGCTACGACGTACGTACCAGTTAGATACATCATCAATGAAGTCTTGCATTTCGCGAGATGCTTCAAAGATGCGGTAGTTTTCTAAGTGGTTATCTACTTCTTTAACTAAAGTATTAAGTTTAGAAAGTACCCATTTATCCATCATGTTCAGCGAATCATAGTCTAACTCATATTGAGTTGGGTTGAAACCATCGATATTTGCATAAAGTACGTAGAACGCATAAGTGTTCCAGAATGTACCCATGAATTTTCTTTGAGCTTCGCTTACGTTTTCTGGACCGAAACGACTTGGAAGGTATGGTGCACTTGCTGAGTAGAAGTACCAACGTACAGCGTCAGCCCCTTGACCGTCAAGTACTGTCCAAGGATCCACTACGTTTCCTTTATGTTTACTCATTTTAAGACCATCTTTATCACATACGTGGCCTAAAACGATAACATTTTTGTATGGTGCCTTATCAAAGATAAGTGTTGAAATAGCCATAAGTGTGTAGAACCAACCACGCGTTTGGTCAACTGCTTCAGAGATGAAGTCAGCAGGGTAGTTTGCTTCAAACACTTCTTTGTTTTCAAATGGGTAGTGAAGTTGTGCAAATGGCATAGATCCACTATCGTACCAACAGTCAATAACGTCTGATACACGTGTCATTTGTTTGTTACATTGTGGACAGTTAAGGTGTACGTTGTCAATGTATGGTTTGTGAAGTTCAATGTCTTCTGGGCAGTCAGGGCTCATAGATTTAAGCTCTTCGATGCTACCGATAAGGTGTTTGTGACCACATTCACATTCCCAAATTGGAAGTGGAGTACCCCAGTAACGTGAACGTGATAGACCCCAGTCAATAACGCCTTCAAGGAAGTTGCCGAAACGGCCTTCACCAATTGATGGTGGTAACCAGTTCACTGTGTTGTTGTTTTTAACTAAAGCTTCACGTACTTTTGACATAGAGATGAACCATGTGTCACGTGCATAGTAAAGAAGAGGTGTATCACATCTCCAGCAGTGTGGGTAACTATGTTCATAAGGTGCAGCTTTGAAGAGTTTGCCGTTTGCTTCTAACCATTTAAGGATAGCTGGGTCAGCATCTTTTACAAAGATATCTTGCCACTCAGTTACTTCTGGTGTGAAGTAACCTTGTTCGTTAACAAGTTGTACGAATGGAAGGTCATTTTCACGACCGATTCTTGCATCATCTTCACCAAATGCAGGTGCGATGTGTACGATACCTGTACCATCTGACATCGTAACGTAGTTATCTGCTACAACAAAGTAAGCTTTTTTGTTTGGTTTAGCAAAGTCGAAGAGTGGTTCATAAGACATACCACAAAGGTCAGAACCTTTGTATGTTTCTACTACTGTAGCATCTTCTGATAGTACACTTGCAACAAGTGCTTCTGCTAAGATGTAGAATGTACCTTCTACATTAGCTTTTACATATGTTTCATCTGGGTTTACACAAAGTGCAACATTTGATGGAAGTGTCCAAGGTGTTGTTGTCCAAGCAAGGAAGTAAGTGTTGTCAGTATCAACCACTTTGAACTTAGCAATAGCTGTAGCATCTTTTATATCTTTGTAGCCTTGAGCTACTTCGTGAGATGAAAGAGATGTTCCACATCTTGGGCAGTAAGGAACAATTTTGTGACCTTTGTAGATTAGTTCTTTGTCCCAGATTTGGCGAAGTGACCACCATACAGATTCGATGTAGTTATTGTGGTAAGTAACATATGGATTTTCCATGTCTACCCAGTAACCAACACGGCTAGTCATTTTTTCCCATTCACTTTGGTATTTCCAAACACTTTCTTTACATTTAGTAATGAAATCTTCTACACCGTAGTTTTCAATTTGTGGTTTACCACTGATGCCAAGAAGTTTTTCAACTTCAAGTTCAACAGGAAGACCGTGTGTATCCCATCCTGCTTTACGAAGCACTTTGTAGCCCTTCATTGTACGGTAACGTGGAATAAGATCTTTGATAACGCGAGTTAAGATATGACCAATGTGTGGTTTACCATTTGCTGTTGGAGGGCCGTCGTAGAATGTGAAAACTGGGCCATCTTCTCTAGATTTGATTGATTCTTCAAATACGTTGTTTTCTTGCCAGAACTTGAGTACTTCAAGTTCACGCTCAACGAAGTTGAGGTTGGTATCAACTTTTTTGTACATAGTATATGCCTCCTTGGATTCTGCTGCTGATGTCTATACTTAAGACACCTTTAGAAGTGTTTAGTTAATAAAAATTTTAAAGCTATAATATAAGATAGCAACAATACAGTTATAAATAATGTATGCATGCTAGGAACGACGTGGAGAATTATGAGCATATAAAAAAGCCCATCCGTCCACGTTTATACACAGGACGAAAGGGCATTAAGTATCCATCTTCCGCGGTACCACCTGATTTGCCTTTTAGGCCACTCGTTATACCTTTCCTTGAGTTAACGGGAGGATGCCGTCAGAGCCTACTTAGAAGTTCGGTCTGCCACTCCAAGGTGATTGTTCATATTTTCTATCGTATGGGCTCACACCATCCCCACTCGCTTGAACGCCTTAAAAATACTACTTTTCCTTTTCATAGTGTTTCAAATTATAAATAAATTTATCCCTATTATAAAAGGTAATAAGAAGTTTGTAAAGATTATTTGTCGAATGCACCACCAGTTTTCTTATTATTGAAACCTTTACGTGTAGTGACAGAACCACCTTCAGGGCGTTTAACTTGATTGTTTTGGTTGTTCTTATTCTTTTTTGCTTCGATAAGTTGTTTCATACGTTCCATTTGTGTAGACATAATTGAGTACTCTTCATTCTATAGATTTGATATTTTTATTGTATACCATTTAGAGATGCATAGCTAGGGGATTGGAGTATATAAAAGATTGAAGCAAAGAAAGTTAGAGGTATTTGTTCAAATCGCTTTTAGGGATAAGTTTAAAAGTTTGTAGAGTATAAGCGAATAATATTAATAAGTTATTTTGAAATAAATAAATAATTACAATATATAAATATTTATCTTTAATATAGTAGTAAAATTCTAAAAATGATATACTAAATAAAAATACAAAGTGAGGGGAATCTATGAAAAGTATAATTTTAACAATCATTGCAGGTATTTTAGTTTTTATATTTGTGGCACCAGCACTTAATAATTTAGTTACACGCTTGTTGTTAGGCAGTTCACTCAAGTCATTATGCCGAAAGAATAAGCATATCAAGCTTTTACCTCAATCCTCTAAATGGTTATGGGGCAAGACCGATGGAGAACATTCTGATTTTCATCTCATTGTAGGAGATAGTTTATATATTGTTAAGATATGTAGTGTATATAAGGTGTTGACCTCTTTTACCTTTGAAAGTGCAACCCTTTGGAAAAAGTATACATATAATCGTATGGCAGGTTTTGGTGGCACCCCTAGCGGTCCAAAAGAGTTATGTTTGAATATCCCATTTGACTTAGCTAAAGAAAAGAAAGAAGTAGAGGCTAAATTAAAAGATCAATCTACTATTGATAAGATAGAAACAGTGCTACTATTTTGCCCTAAAGCACTGTCTTACAACATTAAGATGGGTGAGGATATGATGACAGCAGAACCACATGGAGACCGCGTGTTTGGAAGCCTTGTTTTTGACGATGAAACTTTTGTTAAAGCAATTAAGAAACAAAGTAAAGGATTAGCAACGAAACAAGTGGATGAGGTAAGTCTACGCAGCCTTTAGGCTGGATGTATGCTTCCTGCCTATATGGTGTTTCAAAATTTTGTTCATTGTTAGCAAAAAAGAGAAATCTAAATAGCGAAATTGCAGCGACTTGTGGAATGTTACACGATATCGGTTATATGGCAGATGGAAGTAGCCATAACCATGCAATAGAGGGAGCTAAGAAAGCTGAAACAATTTTAAAAGCAATGAACGCATATAATGATGATGAATTATTGAAAGATGCTGATGTGATGGATCACTGCTTTTACAACAATGATTTTGAAGTGGCTGAATGGGAAGTTGAAAGGTATCATAACTTACTTATAGAGTTTGGGCTTAACGCAAACAAATGAGCATAACATGAAATTAATAAAAGAGCATTGGATTCCGCAAATAGATAATCAATAAATTGAGATAGCACTTTTAGTGTTATCTTTTTTTTGAGACCCTTTG
>NZ_JAVVQU010000034.1:0-35424 GCF_036655075.1 Niameybacter sp.
GGTCTCGGGCATATAAAAAAGAGTTACTATAATTAATTATAGTAACTCTTTTTTATTATATCGAGTAAGCTTATTAGAATTATAAAAAATAAAGATATATTTGATAGAGGATAGTGATACAAGGCGTCTATGAGAAGCAGGTAGAGACATTGTATTTAACTATGGGTATCACTCATATAAGGGTGTTCTCAAGCGCTTTTAAGAAGTACTCTGACTATGCATCTATATCTTGGAGAAAAGAGGGCGTAGTGAAAGGGGAAATGAAGACGATTACTGTACCTAATCTAGAAGAATATGAGAATTTTAAAGGTATTTAGTGTATACTAAATATCTTTTTTTTATGTGTAGAAATTGCATAAATGATTGGTGAAAGGCAAACGCTAATAAAATGAAAAGAAATTTATAAAAATGTGTTAAAAAATTTAATAATTTAGAAAATAATTCATAGATTAATAGCATAGGTCATCTTTTACTAAACTTTTTAATTAATACTACCTTACTTATGTAAAAATTAAAAATAGGATACACTAAGAGTATACTTTACTTTTAACAATATAGTTGAACATGAGTACTATCAAGATATGTAGAGATTAAAATTTAACTAACTGTGACACATATATACTAAACTCATTGTTTTATAAAAATAAGTTTTTTGCTAAAAAATATTGACGTTTTGCTAAAAAATAAGTATAATCTCATATGTTGAAGTTTAATTTGTGTAAACAAAAAGTTTATTAATACATATAAGAATATAAGGGAGGCATTAAGATGGATATTGGGGCAAAGATAAACCAGCTCAGAAAGAAAAATGGATTGACTCAAGAAGAACTTGCTGACCGATGTGAACTATCTAAAGGTTTTATTTCTCAAGTAGAAAGAGGGCTAACTTCACCTTCTATTGCTACTTTAATTGATATTTTGGAGTGCTTAGGTACAAATCTTAAAGATTTCTTTAATGAAACAAGCCAAGAAAAGATTGTCTTTACAAAGGAAGATGTATTTGAAAAGGAAGACAAAGAACTTGGCAATATGATTACATGGCTTATTCCTAATGCACAGAAGAATGATATGGAACCCATTTTAATTAACATTGATCCAGGTTGTAAAGCGCTCGAACAGACACCTCATGAAGGTGAGGAGTTTGGCTATGTATTATTCGGAACAATATATATACATCTAGGGAATAAAAAGTTTAAGGCTAAGAAAGGTGATAGCTTTTACTTTAGACCAACAGGTGATCACTATTTAGAGAATGCTGGCAAAACTAAGGCTACAGTCCTTTGGGTTGCTACACCACCAAGTTTTTAAAGGAGATGGGATGATGAAAGAAACTAAGAATCAAACAGAACATATTATTAACCTTACAAATATATCTAAAACCTTTGACGACGGAACAGAAGTTCTAAAAGATATTAACATGTACATTAGACGTAACGAGTTTCTGACATTACTAGGACCTAGTGGATGTGGTAAAACAACATTACTTAGAATTATTGGTGGGTTTGAAGAAGCGACAAATGGTCAGGTGCTTTTTGAAGGTAAGAACATTGCGGCTTTACCACCTTATAAAAGACGTATCAATACGGTATTTCAAAAGTACGCGCTTTTCCCTCATATGACAGTTGGAGAAAACATCGCATTTGGTCTTCATATCAAAAAAATGGATAAAAAACTAATCGATAAGAAGATTGCAGAAATGCTTGAACTTGTTAACCTTAAAGGATTCCAAGATAGAGGTATTGACTCTTTAAGTGGAGGACAACAACAACGTATTGCTATTGCACGTGCGGTAGTAAATGAGCCTGAAGTTATCTTATTAGATGAACCACTTGGTGCGCTAGATTTAAAGCTTCGTAAAGGAATGCAAATGGAGCTTAAAAATATTCAACAAAAGTTAGGTATTACTTTTATCTATGTAACACATGACCAAGAAGAGGCTTTGACTATGTCAGATACGATTGCAGTTATGAATGAAGGTCGTGTGCAACAAATTGGTAATCCAGTAGATATTTATAATGAACCTAAGAATGCCTTTGTAGCAGACTTTATTGGAGAAAGTAATATCCTTGAAGGAATAATGATTAGAGATTATTTAGTGAAGTTCCAAAACATAGAGTTTGACTGTGTAGATGCAGGCTTTGGCGATCAAGTTTCAGTAGATGTTGTTATTAGACCAGAAGATATACGTCTTGTGAAGGAAGAAGAAGGAATGCTCCAAGGGACTGTAGAGTCAGTTACGTTTAAAGGGGTACACTATGAAATGATTATTAATGCGAATGAGTATAGATGGATGGTGCATTCTACAGCTATGGCTCCTGTGGGTAATAGGGTTGGTATGGTGCTTACACCAGAAGATATCCATATCATGAGAAGGGGGTAGTAAGCAGTGTATAAGAAGAGACTTGCAATTCCTTACGTTATTTGGTCAGGTATTTTTGTTATTGTGCCTGTGCTCATTATTCTCTACTATAGCTTTTTTGAAAAAGGTGTGTTCACTTTAAATGGATATAAACAAGTATTTAATCCTAGATATGTGAATAATATCATGGATTCTGTAGTCATAGCACTTATCAGTACAGTAATTTGTTTATTACTTGCATATCCATTAGCCATGATTTTAAGTAGCAAGCAAATATCTGGAAAAGGTGTTATCTTGTTACTTGTTATCCTACCTATGTGGATGAATTCTTTACTTCGTACGTATGCTTGGGGATATCTTTTGCAAGATACGGGTGTGGTGAACAATATATTAGAAGGTATTGGGCTACCCACCATTCAATTTTTGTATAAGAAAAGTGCAATTGTATTTGGTAATGTCTATAACTTTTTCCCTTTCATGGTATTACCTATTTATAATGTGCTTTGTAAAATAGATCAAAGTGTTATTGAAGCGTCATATGATTTAGGTGCTGATAAAATAACAACATTCAAAAAGGTTATTTTGCCACTTAGTATGCCAGGTGTTGTAACAGGTGTGGTAATGGTATTTATGCCAGCACTTACGACATTCCTTGTATCTAGATTATTAGGTGGGGGCAAAACAACACTTTTAGGAGACTTAATTGAACAGCAATTTAAAATTACAGGAGACTGGGCATTTGGCTCTGCATTATCTGTTATTCTAATGGTGATTATTCTCATTACCCTTGTCTTCATGAGTAAAAAAGATTCACTTGAAAAAGGAGGAGGCCTATTTTGATGAAGTTTATAAAAAAGTCCTATGTAGCCCTTATCCTTCTCATTATGTATGCACCAGTAGCCATCTTGATGGTATACTCTTTTAATGATTCAAAGCTTCCAATTTGGAAGGGTTTTACATTGAAGTGGTATGAGGAAATTTTTAGAGATTATAGTATCCAACAAGCTTTTTATAATACCATACTAGTAGCAGTAATATCTTCCATTATTGCAACCATTATTGGTACACTTGCAGCGGTTGGTATTGAAAAAATGATAGGGTGGAAAAAGTCATTAATGATGAATATTACTTATATTCCACTCTTAAGTTCTGAAATTGTAACAGGGGTATCTTTGATGCTACTCTTTTCAGCACTTAACTTGCCATTAGGTATTACAACTTTAATTTTATCACATATTACATTTAGTATACCGTATGTGATTTTATCCATTATGCCAAAGTTGAAGCAGCTGAATTATAATACGTATGAGGCAGCACTAGACTTAGGTGCAACACCTTGGTATGCTTTCAAAAAGGTTATCTTACCTGAAATTTTACCTGGGGTATTGGCTGGATTATTTATTGCATTTACCTTATCTATAGATGATTTTATCATCAGTTTCTTTAATACAGGAGCTGGAGTAGATACCTTATCAATCAAAGTGTATTCTATGACTAGAAAAGGGGTAGCACCAACGATTAATGCGATTTCTACTATTATGTTTGCAACCATTATTATTGTTTTAATTACAAGTAATGTAATGGCAAGTAGAAAGCAGAAAAAACTTAATAAAATAAACAAACGTATATAGTTGATTTAGGGAAGGGGATAACAAAATGAAAAAGATATCAAAAGTTTTCTTAAGTATGGCAGTAGCGACAACTATGATGGGTACTTTAGTAGGATGTAGTTCTGGAAGTGATAAGCCTGTTGTTAAAGTATTTAACTGGGGAGATTATATTGACCCAGAAGTAAATAGAATGTTTGAAGAAGAAACAGGTATCCGTGTTGTTTATTCAGAATTTGGAACAAATGAAGAAATGTATCAAAAGCTTGAACCAGGTAATGTAAGTTATGATATTGCTATACCTTCAGACTACATGGTTGAAAAAATGATGAATAACGATATGTTACAAAAGATTGATATGACACAAATCCCTAACTATGCGAAGATTGATGATCGTTTTGCAAATCTTCCATATGATCCAACTAACGAATACTCTGTTCCATTCATGTGGGGGACAGTAGGGATTGTTTACAACACAACAATGGTAGATGAAACAGTAGATAGCTGGGATGCATTATGGGATGAGAAGTATGCAGGTAAAATCTTTATGTATGACAGCGAAAGAGAAGGCATCATGGCTGCACTTAAAAAGCTTGGTTACTCTATGAATACAAGAGACCCACAAGAGCTTGAAGAAGCCAAACAAGAGCTCATTAAGCAAGCTCCACTTGTACTTAGCTATATTGGAGATGAAGGCAAAGGTAAAATGATTAATGGAGAAGCAGCACTTATGCTTTCATGGGCTGGAGATGCCATGGTTATGACTACTGAAAACCCAGACCTTGCTTTTGCATTACCTAAAGAAGGTACAAACTTCTTTGTAGATGCAATTGTTATGCCAAAAAATGCTGAAAATGTTGAGAACGCTTATAAATATGTTGATTTCTTATGTCGTCCTGACATCGCTGCATTAAATGCAGAATACATTGGTTACTCTACACCAATTAGTGAAGCAAGAGAGCTTCTTCCAGAAGAAATTAAAAACAGTGAAATTGCTTATCCAGATGAGTCTTTAACAGCAGATATGGAAATGTTCACAGACCCATCAGATCTTATTAAATTATATAGTAGTATTTGGCTAGAAGCTAAATCAAGTTCTTCTAAATAAATGGCAAGGAGGTGTTGAAAAACGCCTCCTTTTTATAATAAGATTAGGTCTTTCAAAATAGGGAAGATTACTTTATAATGAAGTATATTAAGTATAGATGTACAAAGGAGGCTGTATGGATGAAAAAGAAACAAGTAAATAATGAGGAAATTGAATTTTATACAAAGGAATATGTAGCAGATCAAAATGATACAGACAGTTGTGTAGAGATGGTACCCAATATCGTTTCTGTGCCAAAACCTAACCCAAATGCTTGTACTTCTTTTATATTAGGAATAGTAGGGTCTGTAGCTTGGATTGTACCACTTATTGGATTGCCAGTAACTATTGTAGGTACAGTTTTAGGTGCTATAGGTATGAAGAATAAGCGCAATAAAGGGTTTGCAATAGCAGGCTTTATTACAAATCTTGTTTTCTTGACAGCAACCATAGCAGCAGGTGTTTTAGAAATCATTTATTTTGTTAAAAAAGCAAAAAAAGATAATTAAGTTATAAGTAGGCACTTCTACCTTTCTCTTGCATAGTATAACAATAAAGATGGATTTATAAGGCAAAGGGAGGGAATTAGAAGTGTATCAAAAAGTTGTTATTGTCAATAGTGAAACATTAGGAAAAGGTGATGATGGCGTAGGGCAAACTTTGCTAGGCGTATTTTTAAGAAAGATATTAGCGAGCCTCACAAAGCCAGACATTATTATTTTTTACAACTCAGGTGTTAAACTTCTTGTTCAAGGGTCAAAATATATGGACATACTAGATGCATTAGAAGCACAGGGGGTAGAACTACTTGCTTGTGGAACTTGTGTATATAAAGCATGTGGGCAACATTCTCTTGTAGTTGGACGTATTACAGATATGAATGAGATTGCTGAGATTGTACTTAATACCAATACAGTTATTACATTATAAAAAAGAGTTAGATAAATCTATAGATTTATCTAACTCTTTTTTATAGCCTGTAAAAATTTTAAACATAAAGGTATTTGAAAAGAAACCTTGAAAAAGAGTATACTAAGGGGGGGATGAGCCCTAAAATGTATACTATTTTAAAAAGAAGATAACACTGAACATAAATAATGTGCAATATAAAAGATAAAGTTTAAAAGAGGTGAAAGCAGTGAAGATATTACATACATCTGATTGGCACTTAGGGCGTACACTCCACGGTTACAGTCTTATAGAAGATCAAAGTTATATGCTAGAGCAAATGATTAACTATATACAAGCAGAACAAATAGAACTTCTCATCATTGCAGGGGACATCTATGATAAGGCGTTGCCTAACGAAGAAGCGGTGGGTCTCTTTAACGCATTTATTAGCAAAATTATAGGAGAGATGGCACTTCCAACAGTAATTATTGCAGGGAATCATGATAGTAATACACGTCTACACTTTGGAAGTGAACTATTTGCAAGCAAACATCTCTATATTATAGGAGAATGTGAAAAGGGCTATTATAAAGTAACTTTAACTACAGATGAGCAGGTAGACTTATACCTTATTCCTTATATGGAGCCAGCGAAGGTGCGTGAGATTGCCGGAGATGAGACGATTAAGAGACATGATGAGGCTATGAGATATTTAACCGGTGAGATTTTGAAAGAAAAGGGAGCTGTGCCAACGATTTTAGTGGTGCATGCATTTGTTGCAGGTGGAGACTTATCGGATTCAGAACGCAGGCTATGTGCTGTAGGTACTGCAGAAATGGTAGGAGCGGATTGTTTTGCACCGTTTACGTATACTGCACTTGGACATTTGCATAAGCCACAGCAAGTAGGTGCGAATCATATACGGTATAGTGGTTCTTTGCTCAAGTACTCGGTATCAGAAGCCAATCAAAAAAAAGGAATGGTACTCTTGAATGTACAAAATGGTCTATTAGAGCAGGTAGAGGAAGTGACCTTACCACCTAAGCGTGATTTGAAAGTTATTCAAGGACCTTTAGAATCCTTAATTAAAATAGCAGCTGAGTTGCCAGAAGAGAGTAGACAAGATTATGTCTATGCGAAAGTAGAAGGCAAACCAGTAGAAGATGTAGTAGGTGTACTTCGTCAAGTCTATCCATTTATCCTAGGCGCAGAGTTTGTTGTGGCTAATGCTAAGTCGAAAGAAGCCGTGGAAAGACAAAGTGACTTTGAGGCACAGAAGAAAAAGTCTTTGACAGAGCTTTTTATAGACTTTATGGGATATGTTGGAGAGGTAGATTTAAATGAAGAAGAAATAACTTATATGAATCAAGTCATTCAGGAGATAGAGGAGGGGAAAAATGAGGCCTAGACTATTGACCATGCGTGCTTTTGGCCCATATGGGGGAACAGAAACAATTAATTTTACATTACTTGAAGATACAAATATGTTTCTTATCCATGGACCTACAGGTTCAGGTAAGACAACTATATTAGATGCTATTTGTTATGCACTTTATGGACAGACTAATGGTGGAGAACGCACAGCTGAAAGTATGCGTAGCAAGTTTGCCACATCAGATGAACCAGCAGAAGTAACATTGGTCTTCTACTTAAAAGGGGATGAGTACAAAGTTATTCGTTCACCTCGTTTTGAACGTCCTAAGAAAAGGGGGGAGGGCTTCACTATTGAAGAAGGTAAGGCACTCCTCTATAAAAAAGAAGAAGAGGACTATAAGCTTGTTGCAGCAAGACTCCAAGAGGTAGATAGAAAAATAGAAGAACTACTTGTTTTTAATATAGACCAATTTAGACAAGTCATTATGATTGCACAAAATAAGTTTAGAGAACTCTTAACAGCAGATAGTAAGGCAAGGCAAAAGATTCTCCAAGATATATTTGAAACAGGGGTTTATCAAAGTGTAGAAAAGAAGCTAGAAGAACGTAGCAATAAGTTGGATGAACAGATGAAAGCTAAAAATATCCAATACGAAATCCTGATGAGTCAGCTTAAAGATATTGAACATGAAGGCCTTCAGTTTTATATTGAGACGAAAGTGCTTAATAATGCGCCAGAAGTAGGGCATATACTAGGGAATCTTATTGAGAACTATATAGAACAATTGGGTACCTATAATACCCGAGAAGAAACAATCAAAATAGATTTAGAAAAGACTCAAAAGGCACTTCTTGAGCAAAATGAGAAGTATACAGCCTTTAAAGAGCTAGGCAGCCTACAAGTACAGTTAGACACCCACCTTGCACAAGCACCTGCCTATCAAGCTTATCAAGAAAAGGTCACTCAGATAGAACAGATTCTGCCTGTAGTGCCTATTGAAGCAGAAGTAACTAAGTATCAAGAGACCGTAGTGAAAACACAAGATGCGCTTAAAATACTTCAAGAAGAACAAGGTCAAGTACAGAGCCAACTTGAACAGCTTATAAAAGATGAGCAAAACTATGAACTAGAAAAGTTAGAGATAGAGGAGAAAAAAGTTAAAAGGCTACAATTAGAAAGTTATATTCCTAAGATGGATGTTTTAGACACACTTTACAAAGGGCTAGGGCAAAAAGAAGGTAAGTTGAAGCAGTTCCAGATACAAAGGGAGCAGCTCATGGTTCAGTTAGAGCAAGAAGAAAAAGCAATGACCCAAATTGAAGAGGAGCTAAAAGGGAAGGAAGCCTTACATCAGATTATTTTAGAAAGCCAAGTGAATGTGCAACAGATGGGATATATTTTAGACTCCAAAGAAGAGCAGGCACGTAAGCAACAAGAACGACTTAATCTACTTGGACACTATAAAGTAATAGGGGCTGAAATTACAAGGTTAAGGCTTGAGGAAATAGCAAAGCAAGAAGAGTATGGTCTTTACCTAGAAAGATGGATGAGTGGTCAAGCAGGTACGTTAGCAGACCAACTAGAAGATGGTTATCCTTGCCCTGTTTGTGGAAGTGTGCACCATCCGCAAAAAGCCACTAAAATTGTAGATGAAGTACAAGCAGAAGATTTAAAAAAGCTAGAAGTTGCAAAGAACCTTCTTCTTGCTCAAATGAGTAAGAAGGAAGAAGAACAAAATGGAATTTTAACTAGAGGAAAGGCGATCCAAGAAGAGATAGCTCAGATTGATGAAAAACTGAAAGGGTATGCTCAAACTATGAACATCCCTATTACTGAGATTACTAGGGGGTATCAGGAGCAACTGCAACAAGTGCTAAAGGATACTAAGCTAAAAGTAGCAAATCTTGAGCAGTTAGAAGGTCAAATATTAACTTATAAGTTGCAAAAGGAACAAGGACAAGCAAAACTTGAGGTACTTAAAGAAAGTATGCACACATGTCAAATTGAGTGTGAAAGAGATAAAGGCAAGATAGAAGAGATCCAAAAAGAAGTACCACAAGACCTTCAGACTAAAGTAGCCTTAAGTGAAGCTATAGAACAACTCAAGAAAGTACAAAAAGATTTTGAGACAAGGTATAAAGCACACCAAGAGACTTCACAGATTGCAAAAGAAAAGAGTTCGCTTCTAAAAGGTACACTTGAAGAAAAACAAGCTTACTTAATAGAACAAAGGGATGGGTTAGAACAGGTTAAGAAATGTTTCCAAGAGGCTTTAGTAAGTTGTAAGATTGCTGAAATAGAAATATATAATCAGCTCAAACAAGAGGTATCTCAGTTAGAGACATTAAATCAGTACATGATAAGCTATGAACAAGAAAAGGCAATCTTAAATAGTAAGAAGGTCATGCTCATAGAAAAATCCAAAGACTTTACAGTAGAGGGATTTGAGGATGTTAAAACCCAGTTTGACCAATTGACTAAGCACAAGGAGCAACTCCAACTAGAGTTAGCTGAAATGAGAAGAAAGCTTAGTCTATATGCCAATGTCACAGAAGGCATTCATAAACTCTATACAGAAAGTGAAGCAGTAGCACGTAAGCAACATGTTATAGGGACAATGACAGCTCTAGCAAAAGGGAAAAATAGCAAAGGGCTTTCTTTTGAGCGCTATATTCAAAGCAGTATCTTTGATGAAGTATTAGAAAGTGCAAATCAGAAGCTAAGACCAATGACTACTTCTAGATATGAGCTCTATCGCACAGACGACTTAAAACGTAAGAATGCTCAGGCAGGACTGGATATTGCGGTTATTGATCACTATGTAGGGCAGACTAGACCTGTAAATACCTTATCAGGTGGTGAGAGCTTTATGGCAGCTTTAGCCTTAGCCTTAGGGTTGGCAGATGTCATTTCTAGATTGGCAGGTGCTTCTAGCTTAGATACTATGTTTATAGATGAAGGCTTTGGAACATTAGATGAAGAATCCTTAGAACTTGCCATCAAAACACTCCTTAACTTACAAGATACAGGTCGCCTTGTAGGGATTATCTCACACGTCAAAGAACTGAGGGAGCAAATCCCAGCACGCCTTGAAATTACAAGTACTCATAAAGGTAGTACAGCGACTTTCAAGTTGTAAAAAATACTATCATTACATTATGAAATAATGTATATTATAATAATAACCAAAGTAGTAGGAAGTCAAGGAGTGAAATAAATGAATAAAATTAATATCATCCATTTATTAGCACAAAAAATAGATATAAAATTTATATTAGAAGATGAATGGATGAATCGTCATACAACCTTTAAAGTAGGCGGAGTAGCTGATCTATATGTTATACCTCAGACAGAAGAAGAATTGATGCATGCGATTCAAATATGTCAAAATGAACAAGTACCTTATTATGTAATCGGGAATGGAAGCAATTTACTTGTTACAGACAAAGGATATAGAGGTATTATAATTGAAGTATATAAAGCATTAAGTGATATAGAAGTAAAAGGCAATCAGATTACAGCCTATGCAGGTGCACTACTTTCTCGTATTGCCAATGCAGCCTTAGAACATGAGTTAGCAGGATTTGAGTTTGCACATGGTATCCCAGGAACTTTAGGTGGTGCTGTAACTATGAATGCAGGAGCTTATGATGGTGATATGAAAGGGGTACTTGTAGAAGCTATAGTGATTGATGAGCAGGGTGAGTTAAGAACCTTAACATTAGAGGAGCTTGAGTTAGACTATCGAACAAGCATTATTAGTAAACAAGGCTATACGGTTGTTAGAGCAACTATTGAACTAAAACCTGGAAACAAAGTTGATATAAAAGCTAAAATGCAAGATTTAATGCAAAGAAGAAGAGATAAACAACCACTTGAATATCCAAGTGCAGGCAGTACCTTTAAAAGACCAGTAGGACACTTTGCAGGGAAATTGATTATGGATAGTGCCTTACAAGGCTATCAAGTAGGCGGAGCTCAAGTATCAGAAAAACATTGTGGATTTGTAATTAATAAAGGCAATGCAACATTCCAAGATATTAAAACTTTAATAGAAGATGTACAAAAATGCGTTAAAGATAAATTTAATGTAGAGCTAGAGACAGAGGTCAAAGTGATAGGAGAAAAATAAGGCATGGAATTTATTATCGTTACAGGAATGTCAGGGGCAGGAAAAAGTACAGCAATCAATTGTCTAGAAGATATGGGTTATTATTGTGTAGATAATCTACCCCCTATGCTCATCCCAAACTTTGTCAGCTTAATTGTAGACAAGAAGCAACAGTATGATAAAGTAGTATTAGGAATAGACATAAGAGGTGGTATCTTATTTGATGATTTGTTTAGCAGTTTAAAAGAACTCAAATTAGCTGGATATGAATATAAGATTATCTTTTTTGATTGTGATGATGAAGTACTTATTAAACGCTATAAGGAAACCCGTAGACTTCATCCCCTAGCACGTAACGAGCGTATTCAAGAAGGTATAGAAAAAGAAAGAGACATTCTAATAGAGGTTAAAGACAAGGCAGATTATATTATTGACACGACACATCTTTTAGCAAAGGATGTAAAAAATGTATTATATGACATCTTAACGGAGAAGACTAATTTCCAAAGTCTTATGATTACAATTTTAGTCTTTGGCTTTAAGTATGGTGTGCCGATTGATGCAGACTTGCTATTTGATGTTAGATTTATACCTAATCCTTATTATTTACCTGAGTTAAGGCCATTAACTGGCAATGAACAGCAAATACAAGACTATGTTATGAACTTTGAAGTTACAAAAACCTTTTTAGAAAAACTACAAGATATGGTAGATTTTCTTATCCCACACTATACAAAAGAAGGCAAGAATCAGTTAGTTATTGGTATTGGATGTACAGGTGGCAAGCATCGATCTGTTGTCCTTGGTAATGCACTGTATCAGTATTTGAAAAATAGTGGTAATGTAGTCACCATTCTGCATAGAGATATAGATAAAGATAGTAAAAGAGGTAAATAACATGAATAAAAGTTCCTTGAAAGTAGTTGCTATAGGTGGTGGGACAGGATTATCCACCATGCTTAGAGGTATTAAAAAATATACATCTGATATTACAGCTATTGTAACGGTATCTGATAATGGCGGAGGTTCAGGCATATTAAGAGAAGAGATGAATATGGTCCCACCGGGAGATATTCGTAACTGTCTAGTTGCACTTGCCAACACAGAACCCATTATGAAACAACTTTTACAATATCGATTTAAAGAAGGAACATTAAAGGGACAGAATTTTGGAAATCTCTTTTTAGCAGCATTAGCAGACTTAAGTGGTAACTTTGAAAAAGCAGTTCAAGTAACAAGTAATGTTTTAGCTATAACAGGAAAGGTGCTCCCCGTAACATTGGAAAATGTACAACTTTATGCAACATTTGAAGATGATACATGTGTAGAAGGGGAGACACAAATTGTAGACTACAGTAAGGCACATCACAAGATGATTACTAATATTAGGTTAGAACCTAGGAATCCAAAGCCGGCAGAGGCAGTCATTGAAGCTATAGAAGAAGCAGAGATGATATTACTTGGACCCGGAAGCCTTTATACAAGTATTGTACCAAATTTACTCATTGATGAGGTAGCCCAGGCTATTAGAACATCGAGAGCACAGAAGATTTATATTGCTAATATGATGAGTCAGCCAGGTGAGACAACAGGCTTTACCGTTGAAAATCATATTGAAGAACTGGAAAAATATATTGGAGTAGGGACAATAGATACAGTTATTGTTAATAATGAAAATATTCCAGAAGAATACTTAAAAAAATATATGGAAGATGGCGCACATATGCTAAGTTTTGATGCACAGCATCCTATTTGGAAGCTGATTAAACGTATTGAAGCACCGCTTGTACGCATTAATCATGAAAAAGAGTATATTAGACATAACCAAGAAAAGTTAGCTGAATATATTTTTGATGATTTCTAAATAATAAACCATATCTAAAGAGGTGACAAAATGTCTTTTTCTTCAGATGTACGTAAGGAACTGACTGACATTACAGGAGATGCCAGACACTGTATGATTGCAGAAATAGGCGCTTTCCTTCTAATGGCAGGAAAAATAGAGTACGAAAGAGAATTTTTTAACATTCGCATTCACACAGAGAATGAAGCTATTGCTAGAAAATACTTTACAATGATTAAAAAAACTTTTAATATTAATACAGAAGTTATTTTAATGACACATAAGAATAAGAGTAGGCAAACCTATCTTCTACAAACTTTGAATACTGAGGATGCAAAGAAGATTCTTCTAGCAACAACAATCCTCAAATATGAAGGGGATTTACCTGTACTTAGACAACATATGGATTATATGCTTGTTCAAAGTATGTGCTGTAAACGAGCATATCTTAGAGGTTCTTTTTTAGGAGGAGGCTCAGTAAGTGACCCTGAAAAGGGGTATCATTTTGAGTTTGTAACCCTCTATTTTGAGAATGCAGAATACCTGCAAAACACCATGAATCATTTGGAAATGGATGCTAAAATAGTGACCAGAAAAGGAAGTTATGTGGTATACTTAAAAGAAGGATCGCAAATTGTAGATTTGCTCAATGTTATTGGGGCACATATTGCACTTATGCAACTTGAAAATATAAGGATAGTGAAAGAAGTACGTAATAATGTCAATAGGCTTGTAAACTGTGAAACAGCCAACCTTAAGAAGACTGTTTCAGCAGCCGTAAGGCAAGTACAAGACATAGAGTATTTGAGAGATACTATAGGATTGGCTGCACTTCCTGAAAATTTAGAGCAGATTGCAAGGTTTAGATTAGAATATTCAAGTGCAACACTTAAAGAACTTGGAGAGCTTTTGATGCCACCTGTAGGCAAATCAGGAGTCAACCACAGACTGAAAAAGTTAAGTGAAATAGCAGATCAAATAAGGGAACAAAGAGGAGGAAAAATTAAATGATGAAGGAAAAAGTAATTGTAGGGTTAAAAAATGGTTTGGAAGCAAGACAAGCTGCATTATTTGTGCAAATTGCTAGTAAATTTGAAAGTCACATTGCTGTAGTTGTAGACGAAAAAAATGTTAATGCTAAAAGTATTATGGGGATGATGTCTTTAGGTACTATAAAAGGGGCTGCTATTGAACTTGTTGTAGATGGTGAAGATGAACAAGTAGCATTAGAAGCATTAGCTAAGTTCTTAACAACTGAAGAAATAGGCGAATAAATTGGAGAAAATAAAAGGTGTATGAAATGAGGTTGAAAAACCGTAATTTCATACACCTTTTATTTATAGAAAATGATCAAACTAAGGATATAACAAATGCGTATACTTAGTTTGTAGAAGTAGATTCAGTCTTACCGAGCATATGTATTTCTCTAAAGATAACAATAGATGAAACGAGGATAGCTAATGAGTCGGCGATAGGACCTGCTAACCATACACCTTTTAATCCTAAGAATTTAGGAATAATGAGGAAGCAAGGAATCAAAAAGATAACTTGACGAGAAAGGCTAATAACCATAGCTTTCTTTGCTTTTCCTACAGCTTGATAGTAGTTAGACGCAGTCATTTGAATACCGATAATAGGCATGGATAATAAGAAAAGTTTCATGCCAGATACAGTAATTTCAGTTAGATCTGGATCGTTATTAAACATATTAACAGCTACATAGGGATAAGTTTCTATAAAGAGAAAGCTTAAGGTAAGAAGAATAGTAGCTGTAATCAGACTGTATAAGTAAGTTTTTTTAACACGATCTAGATTACCAGCACCGTAGTTGTAACCAATAATAGGTTGGGCACCTTGATTAAGTCCATAAATGGGCATGATATAAATAGTAGAAATGGATGTAATAATAGCCATAGCACCAATAGCTAAGTCACCACCGTATGTCATTAAAGACTTGTTTGCAATAACAGATACGATACTACTTGCTACTTGCATACAAAACGGAGAAAGCCCTACGATAAAAATACCTTTTATGATAGGAAGATTGAATTTCATATCCTTAAGGGTAAGTTTAATAGAAGACTTAGAGCTCTTAGTAAAGTAATAAAGCACCCAACAACTTGCAATAAATTGTGAGAGAACTGTTGCAAAGGCAGCACCTTGAATACCTAGACCAAATGTAAAGATGAATAGTGGATCAAGGATAATGTTAATAAGTGCCCCGATAATCATAGTGAACATACTCAGTTTAGGATTGCCATCTGAACGAATAGAGTTATTTAGACCAAATGCAAAAAGGTTGAAGATTGTACCTAATAAAAGTGGTCTAATATAAGTGAGTGCAAAAGGAAGTGTATTTTCACTCGCTCCAAATAGAATGAGAATGTCTTCGGCGAATACATTACCTAAAATAGCGATTAAAATACTTATGATAAGCGTAGCAGTTACACCATTGCCTAAGTAATTTTGTGCTTCCTCATGCTTACTTTTACCAAAAGATAAAGAGATGCTTGCACAAGTACCAATGCCAATAAGCATACCAAAGGCTGTAATAATTTGGGTGACAGGCATAGTAATGCCTACACCGGTGATGGCAAGACCTCCTACATTAGGAATGTTACCAATATAAATTCTATCGACTACGTTATATAACATATTCACTACCATACCGATGATAGCTGGAATAGAAAATTTGATAAGTAATTTAAGGATACTTTCTGTGCCTAATTCATTTTGTTTATTCATTGTGGACATGAATTGTCCCCCTTCAACTAGATTGTTGCGTGCGCAATGAAACACATCTTATCATAAAGTAGGGAGATAATCAATAACTAATCCTGGGCTATGAATTAAGTTTTTCTTCCTCTTCAAAAAAGTATCCAGGATTATTACGTGCTATTTTTCTAAGAAGGATATATAAGGTATCCAATTCATCTTGTGAGAGCATACCTACTAAATGATCATTCCATCTAAAAGAAATGGCTAGTATTTCATCTTTTGCAACAAGTGCTTTTTCAGTCAAAAAAATATGATACTTTCTTTTATCCTGTTCATTTACTTTCATTTCTATATAACCAGTTTCCTCCAATTTCTTGATTGCTCTTGTAGTATTGGCTTTATCTATAGAGATTCTTTCAGTGAGTTCATCGTGGCTTAGGCCATCCTCTAAGTAAAGCTGAATGAGAAATTGATATTGTCCAGGTCCTATACCATATTTTTCATATTCTTTAGTTAGGAAGCTTACACCTAATCTATGGAGATGGCTCATGTAGCGACCGATAGATTCAGAGTCATATAATTTCATGTATTCACACCCCTTATCATTTCAATATTAAGTCTTAATAGTGTATCACAATTTGTTAGGATTAACATAGTAGAGGATATAGACAAAAAATATTTTTTTTAGTATAATCCTTATATGATAATTATTATTGGTTAATGGAGGTTTCGAAATGGAAGAATTAAATCAAGAAGTTAAAGATAGATTAGAAAAAGTATGTGTATGTCGTGGCATTACAAAAGAAGCCATTAAAAATAGTATTAGAAATGGTAACAAAACATTAGAAGCAGTATCACAAGATACAGGTGCAACACAAGGTGGTTGTAAAGGGTTTAGATGTAAAGCTAAAATTGAAGAGCTTATTGTAGAATTTGGGACAGAGTGGAATTAATCCACTCTGTTTTTGCATTCAAAGTAGAAGAGGCGGTTATGGGTGACAAGGTTAGGGTGTTCGTTACAAGCTTTGAACGCGAAGATAGTGAAAAAATATAAAATTTTTAATAAATTGTAAAAAATAGTTTATAACGAATTATTATTGTTAAATATAAAAAAGTTGTATTTTTAAAATTAACAAGGTACAATAATTATACATTAAGGAATTGATTTCACTTTTTGAGTCAATCCCTTTTTGAATCTATTTATTTAGATGGTGAATAATGAAAGTTAAATCCATAAATTTAAAGAAGTATTGAGATATGATAATTACTATCTTAGAGATAGAGATTTTTATTGGTCTTTTGATTTTGCAACGTTTTTTGATAAAGAAAAACAAAAAATTATTAGGCCTTGTTCTTCTATTAACAGGTCTTTTGTCGTCACTATATTTTATACTACCTACTATTTTCAATACCTATAGATTAAGCCAGGTTAAGTCAACTATTGGACTAGGAGCACTGGGCCCTTGGATGATTATATTACTATTAGTAATTATACCGATAATTATTCTTGCGTGGATGTACGTGAGATACTCAAGAAAAGGTAAATAAAATTTTACATAATAATTATATAATAGCTCAGAAATTTTATCTAAGAGGGGCTTGACTTAGAGTAGACTATAGGCTATAAGGTAGAAGATGATAAGAATAAAAGCAAAGGGGACTTTAAATGTTAAACTTTAATTTTTATAATCCAACTCATATTGTATTTGGAAAAGATACATTACAACAACTGAATGAATTAGTACCACAAGACGCTAGAGTATTAGTACTCTACGGGGGCGGAAGTGTACAACGCTTTGGTACATTAGATAAAGTAAAAGGTTTTTTAGAAGGACGAGCAGTATTTGAATTTGGTGGGATCGAGCCTAATCCTAAGTATGATACCTTAATGAAAGCCGTTGAAATTGTAAAAGCGGAAAAGATTAATTTCTTACTTGCAGTAGGTGGTGGATCTGTTATGGATGGAACAAAGTTTGTGTCTATAGCATCCACATATGAAGGAGAAAATGCAGAAGCCCTCTTTAGTTATGGAACAGTACCAGAGTCAGTGGCTAAATGCCTTCCTATAGGAACGGTAGTAACATTACCGGCTACAGGTTCAGAGATGAACAATGGAGGGGTGATCACTTCTAGACTTGGGAAGTTAGCAATCTTTAGTCCAAAGGCATTCCCTGTATTTTCTATTCTTGATCCTGAGTTGACCTATACACTTCCAGCGACACAAGTAGCCAACGGAGTTGTAGATACATTTATCCATACAGTAGAGCAATATGTAACTTTGCCAACTGAAGCAAGATTCCAAGACCGTACAGCAGAAGGGATTTTACAAACCCTTATAGAAATTGGTAGAAAAACCATAGATGAGCCAACAGATTATGATGCAAGGGCAAACCTTGTATGGTGTGCGACAATGGGTCTAAATGGACTTATTGGAGCCGGTGTACCACAAGACTGGACGACTCACATGATAGGTCATGAAATTACAGCGCTTTATGGCATTGACCATGGTAAAACACTTGCAGTATTACAACCTTCTATTTGGAATGTAAGACGTACGCAAAAACAAGCAAAACTTCTTCAATATGCAGAACGGGTATGGGGCATTACCGAAGGAGATGCAGATACACGCATTAATCAAGCGATAGATAAAACAAGAGCATTTTTTGAAAGTTTAGGTATAGGTACGCATTTATCAGATTATGGTGTGAAACCAGAAGGTATTAATGATATTGTAGTAGCACTTGAAAAACATGGGATGACAGGACTGTCCGAAACAGGAGATGTAACCCTTGAAGTTAGCCGTCAAATCCTTGAAGGTGCAATGTAAAAAGAATAGTTTATAGAAAACCTGCTAATGTGGAGTGACTTTCACTAGCAGGTTTTTCTATTTATTTGCAGATGAAAGATGGTACGAATTATCTATTACAATATACAAGCCTCCTATGAAAAGACATAGGAGCTACAATTAATAGTCAGTTAGTGTCTTATCCTTTCTAGTAATTATAGAGGAAGAGATGTCATAAGACACCTCTTTTTTGATGGAACACATAAAATTTTTAAATAGGTCAATAATATTTTTGAAAGGATGTGTGTTTATGTATCAAAACAAACCGGGTTCAAACAACCCACTACAAAAAGGAAAACGTAGACAAAAACTCCATGATGAACAAAATAATCAAAGAGAGCCTGAAAAGAAAACTTCTTATACAAATGATAAGTAAGGCTTAGGTTCTATAAAGAAAATAAAGGGGATAGTTCATAAATAGAAAGGGACTATCCTTTTTACATATAAGCTAAGAAAGTAGTAATAGCCACATTTCTAAGAACAGAAAGGCGAGGAGAAATGATAAATAAAATAGATGCAATGCTTGGACAACAAATTGTAGATGCTATTAGTCAAGTTGTGGATAAGGATATTAATTTTATAGATAGGCAGGGTATGATTATTGCAAGTACAGATCAAACACGTATAGGTAGTTTCCATGCAGCTGGCTATGAAGTTGCAACAAAGCGAAAAGTGATAGTTGTAGAGAGTGATAAAGTATTTGAAGGAACAAAAGTAGGGGTGAATTATCCTATTATCATTGATGATGAAGTATTTGGTGTAATCGGCATTACTGGGCAGCCTAGTAAGATTATGAAGTATGGTTTTTTAGCTTCTAAAATTACGGAAATTTTCATTAAAGAAGAGAAGATGGCAGGGCGGTATGAGTCAAGGAAGAAGATGATTCAATACTTGATGAATATGTGCATTTATGAAAAAGGGGTAAACAAAGAAGCTATTGGCCAAATGATTGATAAACTGCACATTAAACCACATGAATTTCATCAATGTATTGTGATTGAAATCTCTAAGAAGCATGTGGACTTTGTGGAGATAGAAACCAAAATCTATAAGCTTCTAGGCGAATATAACATAGAGCTTTATATGTATAATTATCCTAATCATTTTATCATTCTAATCTCTAAAAATAGAATGAGAGAAGTAAAGCACTTGATGAGCAAAGTAGACGAATCTGAACAACGTATTATCTATTGCGGAATAGGTATAGAAGCGACTATTTGGAATATTAAAGAGACATATGATTCAGCACTATTAGCACTTAAATATGCGAAGCAAAAAGATGTGATGATAGTAGAGAGCAATCAGCTGGACATAGAACTTATCTTAGAAAGCTTACCCAAAGTAACTAAAGAGAAGTATATCCAGACAGTGATCGGCAATCTAACAGCAGATGAGCTTGATCTGCTTAATTGTTATTACGAATGTAATATGTCATTGAAAGAAACAGCTGAAAAACTTTATATTCATAAGAATACGGTTCAGTATAGACTGGATAAGATTTATATGAAAATAGGGATTAATCCTCGTGAGTTTAAACAATCAATTCGAATTTATCTAGGGATTTATATGAAAAATACGCAATGAACTTTTGGTATGCATAACAGATAGGGTGGGGAAGTATACACTAAAATTGTTACCTAACACATAGATATTTATTTAACATATAGTATAATATGTACAAAAGGAGTGATTAAACATGAAAATAGTTGTAGCAATTGACTCGTTAAAAGGTAGTTTAACTTCTATAGAAGCAGGAAATGCCATTAAACAAGGAATTTTAAATATAGATCCAACTTCACAAGTAGTCATCAAACCACTTGCAGACGGTGGAGAAGGAACGGCAGAAGCATTAGTAAGTGGTATGGGAGGTAGCATGCAAGAAGCGGAGGTGACTGGGCCTCTTAGGGAAAAAGTAGTGGCACGTTATGGCGTATTAAAAGATCATCAAACAGCTATTATAGAAATGGCAGAAGCAGCGGGACTTCCTCTTGTACCAATGGCGCAAAGAAATCCTCTTTATACAACAACATATGGTGTGGGTGAACTCATTAAAAGATGCATCCAAGAGGGCTGTAGAAAGTTCATTGTAGGGATTGGCGGTAGTGCTACAAATGATGCAGGACTTGGAATGTTAATGGCACTAGGATATAGATTCCTAGATGCACAAGGTAAAGAAGTTGCAGAAAGTGGACAAGGCCTTATAGACATTTGTTCAGTAGATACAAGTAAGGTGATAGAAGGACTGAGCCAATGTGAGTTTAAAATTGCCTGTGATGTAAACAATCCTCTTTATGGTCCAAATGGTGCAGCAGCTATTTATGCGCCTCAAAAAGGTGCAACTCCAGAAATAGTAGAACAGTTAGACCAAGGGCTACAAAATTTTGCACAAGTTGTAAAAGTACTTAAGCAAGAAGATTTCGCACAAGTACCAGGTGCGGGGGCAGCAGGTGGATTAGGCTTTGGCTTCATGGCTTTCTTAAATGGAAAGTTAGAATCAGGTATCCAAATTATCTTGAAAGAAACCGGGTTAGAAGAGGATTTTAAAGATGCCCATCTTGTAATAACAGGAGAAGGTAGACTGGACAATCAAACGGCGATGGGTAAGGCACCTATAGGTGTAGCAAAGCTAGCTAAGAAGTATAACTTACCTGTTCTAGGATTTGCTGGAGCATTAGCAAATGAAGCTAAAAAGTGTAATGAAGAGGGGATAGATGCATACTTTTCTATTGTAAATGCAGCAATGTCGTTAGAAGATGCAATGAATCCTATTCATGCAAAAGAAAATATGATAAAGACAGTAGAACAAGTTTTTAAGCTTATTAAAGTATATAATCACTAGGCATTTGGACTAGAAAAGGAGTGGGAGAAATGGAACTACAAATTACAACATTTGGAGCTATCTTAGGATTAGCAGTTGCAATTATTCTTATTATTAAGAAGGTACAGCCAGCATATAGTCTCATTTTAGGTGCTGTAGTAGGTGGACTTGTAGGTGGAGCAGGCCTAGATGGAACAGTAAGTACGATGATAGGTGGCGCTAAGGATATTATGCCAGCTATATTACGTATTGTGACATCAGGGGTGTTAGCAGGTATATTAATTAAGACTGGTTCTGCAGCGAAAATTGCAGAACAAATAGTTAAAAAGTTAGGAGAGAAAAGGGCACTCTTCGCACTCGCACTTGCAACGATGATTTTGACCTCTACAGGAGTATTTATTGATATTGCAGTGATTACTGTAGCACCTATTGCACTAGCAATTGGAAAGAAACTTAACTATTCTAAAATGGCCATACTATTTGCCATGATTGGTGGTGGAAAATGTGGTAATATTATTTCACCTAATCCAAATACCATTTCTGCAGCAGAAAACTTTGGAGTAGAGTTATCAACTCTTATGTTTGCTAACTTTATTCCAGCGCTTGCAGGGTTAATGGCAACCGTTATTGTAGTTAAATTCCTCACGAAAAAGGGGGAACTTATACAAGAGGCAGTAGTAGAAGAAAATCAAGAGACACTTCCAAGTTTCTTTGCAGCTATTATTGGACCGTTAGTTGCGATTATACTTTTATCACTTAGACCACTTGTAGGCATTACGGTGGATCCATTAATTGCACTTCCAATAGGTGGATTGGTAGGTGTTGTTGCAACAGGTAAATGGAGAAATACAAATGAATACATCACTTTTGGACTTTCTAAGATGATGCCTGTAACAGTACTTCTTATTGGAACTGGTGCAGTAGCAGGGATTATTAAAGCTTCTACACTACAAACGACAACAATATCATTACTCAATAGTATGAATATGCCAGAATTTTTACTTGCACCTATTTCAGGGATACTAATGGGAGCGGCAACTGCTTCAACAACAGCAGGGACAACTATTGCATCAGCAACATTTGGTCCAGCCATTTTATCTGCAGGGATTATGCCACTTGCTGGTGCGGCTATGGTACATGCAGGTGCAACGGTACTCGACCACTTACCACACGGTTCATTCTTCCATGCAACAGCGGGTGCAACGAATATGAACTTATCAGAACGACTTAAAATGATTCCTTATGAATCTTTAGTAGGGATTGTCATTACTATTGTATCTACAGTCATATGGGGAATCCTTATGTAAGTTTTATAATAGAGTATTTAAGCGAGGCTGCTACATGAAAATGTAGCAGCCTTTTTAGGGATAAATACATTGTTTAAAAGATTTGTTTATATTTGAAAAAGCGTATACATATATTTATAGAGATACTATAAATAGGGGGTACGAGCTATGGCAGAATGTAATGTATTAGTCTATGGAAGTGGCAATTGTGAGATTGCAGCTTTAATAGAGGAAGAAATTGATCTTCTAAAAAAATTGGAATATTCTGATGTCAAAATTTTTGCCCGTGGCTATATACTAGAAAATAGTTGCCTAGCAATGTACAAACGCTTGAGTTACTTGAAAGATGAAATAGGGCAAGTAAAAAGGGGAGGACTATATGAGTACTTTTATGATGGGGAAAATAAGGTGGAGCGTCATGAAATGGTCCTTCGGAAAAGCTCGGATAAAGAGTCCTTTGAAGAAGGGTTACAGGTAGGTATTAAACGACTTGGTGCAGAAGAAATTGTACTTGTACTGGTAGGACAAAGTACTGTATCGGGCATGTTCTTGGATTTTGTAATGGATGAACCAAGTAAGCTAAAATATGAAGACCTGACTCAAGTACTCTATCGATTGGGCAAACGAAATGGAGTACGTTTCCATGTGGTTATGGATATACCGAGTTGGCATGGTGTAGAGTTCCCTTATATGTGTATCAAGCACCCTTATATAGAGACACTTTTTATTTATGAAAAGCGTAAACCCTTTCAGCTACTACCTATAGCCAAATGGTTAGAAAGAGCTAAGGTGGAAAATATCTATTATTTAGATGCACTCTACAAGTATTATCCGGGTTATAAGATTAGTATGAATCAAATCATATGGAAAAAGTGTAAGGGATGCTGGAAAGATTATTGGAAATGTGATACTTATGAGTCGTGGAGGATGTTTTATAGTGTTTATAAAGAAGCTGTGGTCTATAGTGGAAATAGGGAGCTTGAACATAAAATGAAAATCAACTTTGAAACCGAAAGTATTCCCAAGCAGACAAGAGAAATTACAGTACAGGAGATTCAAGAGTATTTGATTGAAATGTATCATACAACTTTTGATGATAAGAGTATTAGGATGTGGCTGACAGAATTTAAAACTTGTGTAGATTACTATAAATTGTAGATTTTTGGTAGTTCTCCTTATATAATGAAGTAAGAAACATTGATTAGACTCGGATAAAAGAGGAGGAATACCATTGCACATCAATCAACAAAGGATAAGAAATGTAGTAGGTATCAGTGCACTTGTTATACCTATGATTGCTCAAGCCAAAGCACCAGACTCTATACGAATAGGTCTTGAATCGGTATATAAAGATGCTACCACCGTTCAAATTAAAAGTGAAGAGCCTCTGGCTATAGGTTATTTTGAAGGAGAAAGGTGGAGGAAGGAAGGGGATTTAGATACAAGTGAAGTAACAGTATCTTTAGATTCTCAAACATATTATAACTATCAAGAGGTCTATGGTGACTTTGAAACAGCTTATGATGCTTTAGAGATATATGACCAAGAGGCAGTTGTAGCATACATAGAACCAGGTGAGTATAAGATTTATACAACAGATGACTTTGAGGCTGATGAGGTTGTAGTAAGTAATGCAAAACGCATAAATGTAAAGGATACAAGGGGTGAAGTTGTATTAGTAAGTGAAAATGATGCATACCCTTTAGGTTTTAGAGGTGGATATAATCAGTATGATTTTCCTGCTACAGGCGTAGGCAATAGTAGAATTTATAGAGGGGTTATAGAAGTTGTAAAAGGGCAAAGTAAAGGCCTTACAGCAGTTAACCAAGTAGATATGGAAGAGTACTTATACGGGGTAGTACCTTGTGAAGTATCAGCTTCTTGGCATGAGGAAGCACTTAAGGCTCAGTCTGTAGCAGCTAGAAGTATGGCTACTTTCCAATACTCTAGATTTCTATCAAGAGGGTACAACTTAGTAGATACGACAACAAGTCAAGTGTATAGGGGGATTACTTCTGAACATGACCGTACAACAGCGGCTGTTGAAGCGACAAGAGGTGAAGTGGCAACTTATAATGGAAAAGTAGCAGAGACAGTGTATAGTGCAAGTAGTGGTGGCTATACAGCAGATGCTAAGTATGTATGGGGCAATAGCGTACCTTATCTAGTGGCTAAGCCAGACCCTTATGAAACAGACCATGTGCCATGGAAAAGAACCATAACGACAAGAGAGCTTGAAAAATGTGTAGCCAACGCAGGCAAAAATATTGGTAGTGTTGAAAGTGTACGTATTGGAAGCTACTCACAAAGTGGACGTGTCAACGAACTTACCATACTTGGGACAGCTGGTGAGTATACAGTAACGAAAGAAAATACAAGAACCTTTTTTGGTGGAAGCAATGATGGCTCACTTAAAAGTCGTAAATATCAATTTACACCTTATAACGGGGTAAGCATACCAGACGTTACAATTAAACCAGGAACAGGTGGCAATAATACAGATGAAGTGGCTATTTTAACAAGTCAAGGAATGGTTCAACTAGAACTTGAAGGCCTATGGATGGAATCAGAAGAGACTTATTCTAAAATACGTGATGCAGTTTATATTAAAAGTGCTCATGAAATGATTACAAGTGATATTTTTACTACATCTTCAGGAGGTTCATTTGAGGTTGAAGGAGACTACAACTCTACAAGTAAACCAGACACAGTATATGGGGATTTAACACTTTATGGTTATGGCTATGGGCATGGTGTAGGAATGTCTCAATATGGTGCAAAAGGTATGGCGGAAGCAGGATTTAGTTACAAGGAGATTATCGAATACTACTATGAAGGTGTCGTTGTAGAATAAAAACCTATAGCTACAGATAGACTGAATAGTAGTAAATAAGGTTATAATAAAACAAAATACTCCTAACAAGGATAAGCAGATAGACGCATCAAAGAAATGCGTGCAAGAAGCAGATTGGAGAAGTTATGAATACATCAGATTTTTACTTTAATTTACCAGAAGAACTTATTGCACAAGTCCCTCTTGAAGACCGTACAGCTTCAAGACTTATGGTACTTGACCGTGTGACAGGTGACATCGAACATAAACATTTTTACGACATGATAAACTATTTAAATCCTGGAGATTGCTTAGTGCTCAACAACACACGCGTTATTCCAGCTAGACTTTTTGGCACACGTGAAGGAACAGGTGGGAAAGTAGAGTTCTTACTCCTTACAAGAAAGAACGAAAAGGACTGGGAAGTTCTTGTAAAACCCGGGAAAAAAGCACGTGTGGGTGACCGTGTTGTCTTTGGAGAAGGGATCTTAACAGCAACTATTAAGGAAATTATTGAAGATGGTAAGCGTATTGTGACTTTCGAATACGAAGGGATTTTTGAAGAAGTATTAGACCAACTTGGAGAAATGCCACTGCCACCTTATATTCATGAGAAACTAGAAGACAAAGAGCGCTATCAAACAGTTTATTCGAAACATGATGGGAGTGCGGCTGCACCTACAGCAGGCTTACACTTTACACAAGAATTATTAGAACAGATTAAAGAAAAAGGTGTGCATATTGCTTATGTAACCCTTCATGTTGGACTGGGTACCTTTAGACCTGTTAAAGTAGAAGATGTACTTGAACATGAAATGCACTCAGAGTTTTATATGATTGATGAAGAAAATGCTAAAATCATCAACGAAGCAAAAGCTAGGGGAGGCAAAATCATTTCTGTAGGGACAACAAGTACAAGAACATTGGAGTCCAATGCCAATGATGAAGGCTTTGTAACAGCAAGTAGTGGCTGGACAAATATTTTCATTTATCCAGGCTATAAGTTTAAATGTGTGGATAGACTCTTTACTAACTTCCATCTTCCAGAGTCTACCCTTATTATGCTTGTAAGTGCCTTAGCAGGATATGATGAAGTATTGCATGCGTATAACGAAGCCGTTAAAGAAAGATATCGTTTCTTTAGCTTTGGTGATGCAATGTTTATTAAATAGAACAAATTCAGTTGCTACAGTATAGAAACTATACATACTGTGGCAACTTTTTTCTAGGTAAAGATGATAAAAGAAACCTTTTTGGGACATATTCTAAGAGAGTGATGACCTAAGGGAGAATGGAGGGGGTTTATGTATGCGTTAATAACAGGGGCAACGAGTGGAATAGGGCGGGCTATGGCCTACTTATTGGCCGAGAAGGCGTATGATTTGCTACTTGTAGCAAGAAATGAGAAGAATTTAAAAGATTTGCAAACTACACTTGAGGAGACGTATAATGTTAAGGTACAAGTTCAAAGTGTAGATGTGACCAAGTTTATAGAACTTAATCAGCTCATAGACTACATAGCAGAAGAAAAAAAGCAGATTGACTTGTTTGTGAATAATGCAGGGGTTGGATTCTTTGGAGATTTTGGGCAGATGAGTGAGGAAGAGGATTTGGTAGCGATTGATACTAATATCCGTGGCTTTACTTATTTGACGAAGAAAGTCTACCCTTATTTGCATTCAGGGAGTAGAGTGCTACAAGTGGCATCCACAGCAGCTTTTGCACCAGGGCCTTATATGGCAGTGTACTATGCTTCCAAGGCGTATGTACTTTCGCTATCCATGGCACTACGCAACGAGTGGAAAGACAAAGGGATCCAAGTGAGCATACTTTGTCCAGGACCTACTAAGACGGACTTTATACAGAAGGCACGTATGCACAAGTCAGGTCTTGCAAAGTTGAGTGCCATGACACCGGAGGCAGTCGCACATATTGGGTATAAGGGGCTAATGAAAAACAAGGCAATTATTATACCTGGGTTTACCAATAAGTTATCAGCCTGTGCTTTAACACTTTTACCTATAAGGGTGAGTACCTTACTTGTACGAAGTACACAAAAAAATGAAAGTAAGTAGAAAGGAGGAGAAAGGTGATTGCAAAATACAGCAAAGTTTTTAAAGTCAACTTTAGAGATGTAGACTTTAAGTACAACATTAGCATGAATGCCTTGGTAGATTTTATGCAAGAAATAAGTGGGGAACATGCCTTAGAACTTGGAATAGACTTTACTACAGATGAAGACCAACAAATGTACTGGATTGTATCCCGTGCTAAGATGCACTTAGACCGCTATCCAAGATGGCAAGATAATATTCGTATTGAAACTTATCCTATTGGGATTGATAAGCTCTTTTGTGTGAGACGCTTTGACATCTTTGATGAGGAGGATCAGCTTATGGGATATATGATTGGTTACTATATTCTCATGGATTATCATACCCATAGACCTTTACGTGTTCAAAAGATGGAAGGTATCATTAAGACATTGAACTGGCCCTATGAAGGTGAAGCATTACCTAAGTTGAAAGAACCACAAGAAGTTGTAAAAGAAGAGCTAAGAAAAGTACACAGTGGTGAAATTGACATTAATGGACATATGAATAATGCCCATTATGTACGCTGGGCAACAGATATGATAGATTGCAAAGAGTACAATGTGAAGTGTATAGAAAGTATTCAAACCAACTACACCACATCTTTAGTAGAAGGTGAGGAAATCCAAATTATAAGAGGTTTAGACGAAGAGGGCAACACACTTATTCAAGGAATGAGCCTTGACCAAAAGACAATTTATTGGACCAGTAAGATTGTGTTGAAGGACTTATAAATTTATATCATACCTAATAAATATGGAGGCTAACCTAAGAGACTTTTGAAGTGTAAAATGTGGACTTAAGTTAGCTTTTGATATTTATGGCAATAATATGTTATACTAGCGGTAGTTTGCTAACAAGGGGAAATAAAGAAGCAATAGTGTTTAGCAATGGAAAACTTAAGATAAGAGAGGAAAGAAAATGGACTTTATAGAAATTTTTAAAGCAGTTATATTAGGTGTCATTGAAGGTATTACAGAATGGTTGCCTATTAGTAGCACAGGGCATATGATTTTGGCTGATGAGTTTATTAAACTCGATGTCACACCAGAGTTTAAAGCCATGTTCTTTGTAGTCGTACAGCTTGGGGCAATTATGGCCGTAGTTGTTCTGTTTTGGAACAAGCTGTTTCCTATTTCATTCAAAGACAAAGTAACAATTAAAAAAGAAACTATTGATTTATGGTTAAAGGTTATTGTAGCAGCACTTCCAGCTGCAGTTATTGGACTTGCATTTGATGATACGCTAGATGCACTCTTTTATAACTATCAAACAGTAGCATTGATGCTTATTATCTATGGGGTATTGTTTATAGTGGTTGAAAATCGCAACAAAAATAGATGTGCTAAGATTGAGACATTAGAAGCCTTAACTTATAAGACAGCTTTACTTATTGGGGTATTCCAAGTGCTTGCACTGATTCCAGGAACATCTCGCTCAGGGGCAACTATTATTGGAGCTATTTTACTGGGTACTTCTCGCTATGTAGCCGCAGAATTTACTTTCTTCTTAGCTATTCCTGTTATGTTTGGCGCAAGCTTATTAAAACTTCTTAAGTTTGGCTTAGTCTTTACAGGGGCAGAGTTAACCATTTTATTTGTAGGTATGGCAGTAGCATTTGTTGTATCTATACTTGCAATTAAGTTCTTAATGGGATATATCAAAAAGCATGACTTTAAAGCATTTGGGTACTACCGTATTGTACTCGGTATTATCGTAATTGCTTATTTCTTATTAAAATAATATAGAAGGACTGTAAAACTAGAGGCTTTATACTAGTTTTACAGTCCTTTTGCTGTTTGTTACACGTTTTATTGAATAGTAGAAGTCAAGATAAGTGGTGAGGCATCACCAATACCTAAACAGTAATCAAGTTGTCCTGTATTCATATTGTAGAGCGCGACATAGTTTTTAAAGCGTGGTGCACGAGGATCCTTTAGAATAAAATAGACATGTTCACCTTGGAGTCTTAAGTTAAGGACTTGGCTAGTAGGTGAGGGGAAAATGAGACTAGAGGCGGACAATGTTGGGGCGGAAGTTGCAAGGGTGTTAAGCGGAATTTGTACATAACTTAAGCCTCCTTGATTGGGTGTGCTATAGGCAAAGAGGTAGTTAGCACCACTGGTAATACCTGCAACTTCAAAAGGCATAGGTTGTAAAAGTGTAGTATCTGTAAACGGATCATAGATTTGAAGAGCATCCCCTGCAATAAAAACAGCTAGCCCATCAGGCGTCAAAGTATAATCTAGTTCATCTAAGGCTGAAGGATGGGTTTCAAGACGCTTCCAAGCAGTCACTTCAAAAGTAGATAAGTCTATGGTATAGATGAGCGCATGATAACTCATAGCTTCACCAGCTAAAATGATGAGTTGGTCATCTACGATTTTCATGTGAGAGACATACATACCATGGAGATATAAGTGTTTAGGGAGCTTGAGTGGGGAAAGTGTACCTGTATCCTTTTGAAGAATACGAAAACTTGTTAAGTCTCCAGGAAAGGCAAAGAAGACAAATTTATCGGTATCATAATAGTTTTGGAAAGTCGAGGACAAAGGTGTACTAGCATCAGCAAAGTGCTCGGCATAAGTTGTAAATACTGCTTTATCTATAAAACCTTCAGAGTAAGGTACCCACTTTTTAGAAGTAGGGGATAAACCTTCGTGGCTTAAAGTGTAGTTATGAATCTGACGATAGCCCACATCCGAATAAAAAAGGGAAATATCAGTTAAATCCACATTATTTTGTGCATTTAAAATCAATTCTGTGTATAACTTAGGTGTAGAAATACCTCTAATGAGGATAACTAAAGCGATTAGACCTAAAAAAAGTCCAATGACTCGTAAGGCTAATCGCTTTTTGAATACTTGTTTCATATAATCACCAATCCTTGCTTGGATCGAAGCCGTAGATTTGTAATGTTTCTAGGTAAGGGCTACGCCCAATATCTCCAGGAGAAACAAAAATACCTCCAGAACTATCCAAATCAATATTAAAATGTTTAAAGGTATGCCACACAATATGTGAACAATGGGTACTTGTTGGGATGGTTTTATTGGTTTTCATAGCAAGAATATTATAAGGAATGCCTTGCATAGAAGTTGCTGCAAAGCTTGCTATCTCATCTAGATACTCTTGGTCTACATCTTTTAGACGCATCATCTTAAAGGTAGAGCGGTAAGCCCACCAAGAGGCATCTTGCTCCATGCTTAAGGTGAATGGCTCTAAGGATTCTAGCATCTTACCACGAACACTATCGATGACAAGGCCAGCATGTCCATGTCGCCAGTTATAAGTATAGGTAGATTTTGATAAGAAGATGTAACCATTTTCGTAAGGTGCCAGTTCAAAGGCGGGAATAACTTCGCCATTTTCATTGACCACTTTATCAATGTTAGTAAAAGGAGTCATTTTAGTTTGAATGACATTTTGAGTTTTGAAATAGTTGGATTGAAAATTGAGCATTTTTGATTTAAAATCAGAGTGTTGCTGCAATAGATCCACCATAGGCTGTGCAATGCCTGTCTGGGCGTATAGGAGGTCATAATCTTCTTGGGAAAAAGTAGATTGGTCTAAAATCTCCGCTATAGAAACACGGTCAACTTGAGGAACATAAAACATGTTGTCAGCAGCGTGAAAACCTAATAGAACGTAGATAATGAGTGCGATGCCTAATATACTAGACAGGACGATAAAAGGTATTTTGAATCTTTTCATGACGAATTCCTCCTAACTCCATTATCCACATTATAGCAAAGGATTATGACGCAAAAAAGAAGAATGGCGAAAAGAGGGCGCAAAATGATAAAACTGATTGTATCAGATTTGGATGGAACATTGGCTTTAGCAGACGGGAGTATTTCAAGAGAAACCTTTGAAGTGATTCGTAAGCTAGAAGCCCAACATATAAAGTTTGCGATTGCAACAGGCAGACAAGGGGCTACAGTAGAAAATGATTTTAAAGAGGTTTTAGATTACATTTATGTGATAGCAGATAATGGCGCAATGATTAAACATCAAGGCCAGGAAATCGGTGTAACCTATTTAGAACAAGAAAAAGCTAGAGGTGTTATTGAAACAGGTAAGCAAATAGAAGGGATTGAAGTCCTAATTTGTTGTAAGGACACAGCCTATAATCTCACTACAGATCAGGCCTTTAAAGAGGAGATTGCAAAATACTATCATTGTCTTACAAATGTGGCACATAGTGATGAAATTCAAGAAGATATTATTAAGATTGCGCTGTATCATAAAGAGGGTATTACTAGGGAAATTGAAGCCATCTTACAAGATACATGGGGTGAATTTTTTGCTATTACAGCATCAGGGAAGAACTGGATAGATGTTGGAAGCCTTCACACAAGTAAAGGTGATGGGATCAAGTTTTTGCAAGACAAATATAACATTAAAAAGTCAGAATGTATGGCTTTTGGAGACTATTTCAATGATGTGTCTATGCTTCAACAAGTAGAGGAAAGCTATGTAATGGACCATGCGCCAACAGCAATGAAAGGTTATGGGAAGTATATCGTGGAGCATGGAAAAGTACTAGATACGATAAGAGAGAAATGCTTATAAAATCAATTCAATAGATTATTAAATAGAGCAAACAGACTCAGGTAAAGAGGTTGTTTGCTCTATTTTTATTGTATAAAGGGATGTGGAAGAAGCATGGAAAATACGGGATAAATATCTATACGGAGTGTTTAATAAGTATGTAATATATAAGGTTAAATAAGGGAAAAATATAGGATAAAATAGGAAATGCTAAAATATGGTAACGTAAAATGCTTGAAAAAATGAAGAAGTCGTGTATAATAAATATTACAGAGTTGTTACAAATTGAGAACAAGTACGTAACAGTTTTGAATCCGAATTGATAAAAAGAGGAGCGGTATTATGAAATCTAAAAAATTATTTACTTTACTATTAATGGGAATGACTGCACTTGGTGCAACAACTTCAGTACATGCAAAAGAAATTACATATAAAAAAGTTTGTGTTATTACATCTCAAAAACCAAACGATTGTTTCCCAACGATTAATCGTCCAGGTACAGACTGCCCAGAAATTAACCAACCAGAAGTAGATTGTCCAGAAGTGGACCAACCAGCAACAGATAAACCAGGTTGGTTACCAGACATCACAGTACCAAGTGAGCCAGAAGTAGACAAACCAGAAGTGGATCAACCAGCAACAGATAAACCAGGTTGGTTACCAGACATCACAGTACCAAGTGAGCCAGAAGTAGACAAACCGGAAGTGGATCAACCAGCAACAGATAAACCAGGCTGGTTACCAGACATCTCAGTGCCAAGTAAGCCAGAAGTAGACAAACCAGAGATTAACAAACCAGAAATTGAAAAACCAGAAGTAAGTTCACAAACTGCATATGAAAATAAAGTATTAGAACTTGTTAACGTAGAACGTAGTAAACAAGGGCTCAAACCACTTCAAATGGATGAAAGTGTAAGAAACGTAGCCAGAGTTAAATCATCTGATATGCGTAAAAACAACTACTTTGACCATAATAGCCCAGTTTATGGTTCACCATTTGATATGTTAAAACAATTTGGAATTAGTTATAGAAGCGCAGGAGAAAACATTGCTCAAGGCTATTCATCACCAGAAGCAGTTGTTGAAGGATGGATGAATAGTCCAGGACACCGTGCAAATATTTTAAACAGTAGTTTTACACATATCGGAGTTGGATATGATGCTCAAGGTCACTACTGGACACAAATGTTTATTGGTAAATAGATAGTACATACATACAAACAATGGTAAAATGACATAGGTATGCAAAATGGAGGCTGTTATAGGGACAGCCTCTATTTTTGTATGCAAGTCACCTTTCTTATAAGTTAGATGGTATAGGACAGACTTTTAAAGACATAAGCTAACAGTAAGAAGGAGGTAAGAAAATGACATATAAAACCCACATTGTAGGTGGTATTGTTCTAGCTGGTGTCATGCATCAATCTTATTTTACGTTAACAGAACTTGGATTTGTTTGTTATTACGTAGGTGCTGTAGTTGGAAGTTTATTACCAGATATTGACCATCCACAGAGTTTGATTAGTCAACAAGTAGCATTTTTACATTATCCATTTAGAAGGTTTGGTCATCGTAAAGCTACACATAGTTTGCTGGCAGTAGTCAGCTTAATGGGGCTTATGTATGTGCTATTTGGGAAAAATTATATAGGACTTGGAGTAGGGCTTGGATATTTGTCCCATTTACTATTAGATATGCTAAATCCGCGAGGTGTACCTTTGTTATACCCTTTTACAAAGTACAAATATAAAATACTAGGCAAGATACACACGGGAGAAAAAGGCGAGGAAATCGTTTATTTTATCTTAATGGTAGGACTCCTTATTTTGGCTATAAAAGCATTATCCCTATCGCCGTTGTTGGATCATTGGGGCTTTTGATGCAGGTGATAAATGTAGCACATCCCTTTCACCTATAGGTCTCTGATGAAGTATTGCTACAGTAGGGAACCATAAAGCTAAACTTACCAAGAAGCTTTCAAAAGAAAAGTTCTACAGTTTATATGTAATGCTATGCCACTAGAAAAAGCTAGCTTAAGTCTGCCTATGTTTGATAAGAGGGGAGGCAACTTAAGTTAGCTTTTTGTGCGTTTAAAAGGGTATTCGTTTTATTTTCTAAGTGAATGTAAGGGGTAAGATAAAAATAAGGCATCCTATAGGCATCCTAAGTAAAGGGAATAAGCTCATTTGAAAAAGTCGCTGTTGAAAATACTTGGGACTTAGGGCGTGAAGGCGTTAATTTACACGTGCATGAATGAAATTAATTTTAACTTCTTGCTGTTCAAGTGTAGTGAGGATCGTACCAGCTATTTGAAGAACGGCGTCTAGCTGGTCAGTATGTTGAGTATAGCCATCAAAAAGTACAGATAGCTTTTCTCTTACCTTTGTTTCAAGCTTGATAATGTGTTTGTCGTTCTTGGCAAAACCATCTAGCATATTCGTCTTCATGTCCTGTAACTCTTGTTTCATTTCATGCACGTCTTCGTACATTTTAGTTAATAAATCAAGTACCTTATCTTCCATCTTGTCATCTCCCTTTCCAAAAGAAGTCTAGCATAAGCAACAATAAAGGTATAGGCTTAATGACCAATTTAGTAGAATGATTTCTATATCAAGTGGATTTGTTTGAATTTATTGTATAGTATGTAGTAGTTTGGTGAAATGATTATAGGCAGTCACAAAGTAAGATCTATTGAAAGGGGTGAGTGGTATGACCAGAACGCCACGAATTAAAAACTCGGTGCAGTTAATGTAATCTGATAGCAGATTGTGCCAAGATAGATGAAAAGATTTGTTAGCAGTTAACTGCATTGTATTTTTCGGTCAAATCATAATCGAAAAGGAGCAGTTAGTGTGAAAAGAAGAAAGGCTTGGGGTAAAAATGGCAACACTAAAGAAAGGGTACTAAAAAGCTTCGTAAAATTAAGCTAATGAAGTCCCGAGATCTACAGAAGTTTCAGGGATTAGCCCCTGTGAAACAAGAAGTTTTATAGCTTGTCTGATGG
>NZ_JAVVQU010000035.1:0-4428 GCF_036655075.1 Niameybacter sp.
GTTACACTGTAGTAAATCATAAGAATAACAGCCAATATATATCCTATATAAATAAAAACACTTTGATTAAAAAGTGGATGCCCAACTATAGGAATCTCAGAAAGAACAGGAATAGCTACAGGTGCAAAGAAGCGCTTCACTGCTTCTGGTACAACTTGCCCAACTACAGATTGCCCCATAAAGTTTGCAAATCCTGTTCCAAAGATGGTAAGGGTGAGTCCTGTTACAATTTGATTCCCACGAAGGGATACAGTAAGGAGAGCATACACAAAAGCCCCTACACCCCCTGCTAACATAGCCGCCCCCAGTGCAAGATAAGGATTTTCTGTACGCAAGCTTGTTACAAATCCCATGACTGCGCCCATAATCATCATACCTTCTACACCTAAGTTAAGATGGCCTACCTTTTCATTCATCATACCACCAAGTGTTGCTAATAGAAGTGGCATGCCTGCTATAACTGCTGCTGTTAAGAAAGATTCTATCATTTATGCCACCTCCCCTTTATTTTCTAGTTTTGACTGAGCTATATCTTGCCCTGATACTGGATATTTATCCTTTTCAAAACGCACTTTATAATGAATAAAGAACTGACTTCCTAGTATACAAAATAGAATAATCCCTTGAATAACCTCTGCTGCTGCTTGTGGAATTTGATATACTGTCTGAATGTAACTTGCACCTTGGTTCAAGATGGCAAAGAGAATAGAAACGACTAACATCCATGGTGTTTTAAGATTTGAAAGCCATGCAATGATAATAGCGGTATTCCCAACCCCTGCAGTTAAATCCATAGTCAAAGTGTTATTCACTGCTGAAGCTTGAATCATCCCTGTTAGTCCACAGATTGCTCCACTTAGCATCATGGCAATGAGGATAACTTTCTTCACATTCATTCCTGCATAGCGTGCTGTATTCTCACTTTCACCTAAAACCTGAATCTCATACCCTGTTTTGGTGTAATAAATTAAATAATAAATAGCACCTACAAGGCTAAGAGCAATGATCCACCCAATATGCACACCGAATACCTTCGGTAAGATGGCATTGTCTGTAAAGTTGGCGATTTTAGGAAATCCCATAGCTGCAGGGTCTTTCCATGGGCCATATTGTAAAAAAACAATCCACTTTAAGGCAATATAGTTCATCATTAACGTTACAATTGTTTCATTGGTATTGAACTTAGCCTTAAGAAGTGCTGGAATAAGTGCCCACAAGCCACCGCCTAATGCACCTAAAAGCATCATGGTTGGCAACAACACTATACCTGGTAACTCCTTAAAGTAAAGTGCTGCAAAAGTAGCAAAGCAACCTCCCATTAAGATTTGACCCTCTGCTCCAATATTCCAAAACCTCATTCTAAAGGCAATACCTACTCCAATAGAAGTAATAACAAGAGGAATAGCTGTAATAATGGTTTGTCTCACTCTATGAGGTGTACCTATACAACCCTCAATCATAGAATAATAAACTTGAAACGGATTGTGTCCCATGACAGCAATCAATAAACTTGTAAGCACCATGGCAAGAACTAGAGCCATTACTGTGCACAAAATCTTTTTCTTTGAAGTTGGGTTGGCTTGTTTTAGGACTCTAACTTGCATGATGTGCCTCCTTAGCTTGATCTATATGTCCACTCATCATCATACCAATTTGGTCTTTTGTAGCTTCTTCTGCTTTTACAACACCTGTTACCTTTCCATTGCACATGACCATAATGCGGTCACACAGTTGAAGGAGCACATCTAAGTCTTCACCAATAAAGAGGACACCTACACCTTTTTCTTTTTCTTCATTGATTAGGTCATAAATCTGATGGGTTGCACCTACATCCAATCCCCTTACAGCATATGCCGTAATCAGCACTTCTGGACTCGCTTCAATCTCACGCCCTAGTAATACTTTTTGAATGTTTCCACCTGAAAGCATTTTGACTGGATGGAATATACTTGGTGTTTTAACACTTAATTTTTCAACAAGATCTGCCGCTTTGTCCTTCACTTTGTTTTTGCTTAGGAAGAAGCCCTTTTGTGTATGGTACTCTTTAAGTAGTAGGTTATCTACTATATCCATAGAACCTACAAGTCCCATACCTAGTCTGTCTTCTGGAATAAAACTCATGGCAATACCACGTTTAAAGATTTTGCGTGGGGCTTCTCCTGTGATATTTTCACCCTTATAGATTATTTCTCCACTTTGTAGCTTATATAGGCCAACAAGTACTTCGCATAATTCCTTTTGCCCACTTCCTGCTACTCCTGCTACTCCCAATATTTCGCCACTTCGGATAGCTAAAGATACATCATCTAATACTTTGACCCCTTCTTTGTTGATTGCACAAAGATGCTTCGCCTCATACATCACTTGTACATTTTGAGGGGTTGGCCTTGTAATACTTAAATCAGTAGCACATCCTACCATCAGTTCTGTCAGGTGCTCTGGACTTGTATCTCCAATTTGTACCGTTTCTATAGTAGTCCCTTTTCTTAGAACTGTTACACAGTCACATAGTGCCATAACCTCATGAAGCTTATGCGTAATAATAACGACTGCACAACCTTCTTTTTTCATACGTCTTACAATATCAAAAAGCACTTCAACTTCTTGGGGGGTAAGTACAGCAGTAGGCTCATCTAGTATTAAGATATCACAGCCTTTATAAATAACTTTTATAATTTCTAACATCTGCTTTTCACTTACAGACATATCACAGACTTTCTTGTTAAGGTCTAGTGTCAAATGATACTTTTTGCAAAGTGCTTGAATTTGATCAATTTCTTTATGCCCTGTAGTAAAATGACTCGCTTTTGTACCTGCAATAATATTTTCTCGGGCTGTAAAACTTTCTACTAATTTGAAATGTTGATGTACCATTCCAATACCATGGGCTATAGCCTGTTTAGGAGAGGTGAAGTGTACTTTTTCTCCACGCACAAAAATAGAACCGCCATCAGGAGTATAAATTCCTGATAGCATGTTCATAAGAGTACTTTTACCTGCGCCGTTTTCTCCTAAAAGAGCATGAATCTCGCCCTTGTGTAAAGTAAGGTCCACATTTTCATTTGCTACAACTAAACCAAATTGCTTGGTGATTTTCTCTAACTTTACTACTACTGATTCATTCATAAACAACGCTCCTATATTTATGTATTAGTTGATTTCACCTACTACATTATCTACAAACCAATCACATGCAAGTTGATCTTCATTGCTAAGCTCGCTACCAGCTGGTACACGTTCTGTACCTGTTTGGTCTACAATTGGACCTTGGAACGCATGAAGTGCGCCATCCAACATTTGTTGTTTTGCTGCATCTACAACCGCTGCTGCTTCTGCTGGTGCATTTTTTGTAAGTGGAGAAATGTCTACGATACCTGCATTGATACCTTCCCAGTAACTCTCTGATTTGAATGTTCCATCCATTACTGACTTCACTGCATTCACATAGTATGGACCCCAGTTCCAAACAACACTTGTAAGATTTGCATTTGGTGCAACTGCGCTCATATCTGCATGGTAACCGATTGACCACACACCTTTTTCTTCTGCTGCTTGTTGTGCACCTGCTGCATTTTGATGTTGACCAAGTACATCACAACCTTGGTCGATTAATGCTGTTCCTGCTTCTTTTTCTTTTGCTGGGTCATACCATGCATTTGTCCAAGATACTTTTACTTGTGCTTCTGGATTTACTGCTTTTACACCAAGTGCAAAGGCATTGATTCCACGGATAACTTCTGGAATAGGCATTGCTGCAACATAACCAATTTGGTTAGATTCTGTTTTAAGCCCTGCTACCATACCTGATAAGTATCTTGCATCTTCAATTTTACCAAAGTAGTTAGACATATTTTCTGCTGTTTTATACCCTGAACAGTGGAAGAATTTCACTTCTGGGAATTCTTTTGCTAATTTTTCAATGTAATCCATATATCCAAATGATGCTGCAAAGATGACATTACACCCTTGATCAATCATATCTCTTGCAACTTTTTCAACTTCTTGTGTTTCTGGCACAGACTCTTTGTAGAGTGTTTCAATACCAAGTTCTTCTTCAACTTGAAGGCGTCCTTCATTATGTGATTGTGACCATCCACCATCTGCTACAGGCCCCATAAAGATAAATCCTGCTTTGACATCTTGATTGGTTACTTCTGATGTAGCACCATTTTCTTCAACTGGTGTAGGTGCTGCTGTCCCTGATGCACAACCTGTAAATACACAAGCAAGTGCAATTGTCATCGCTAATACTTTTTTCAAGCCTTTTTTAAACATATTAAGTCCCCCTAATTTTGTCGAACATTTTTTACTTTTATAATTCGAATGTTCAATTTTATATTCGTATTATAATACTGTTTTAATTTATATTCAAGTTTATTTATTTAAAATAAATTCCTAAACTTTTTAGATTCAACAAGATGTTTTTAT
>NZ_JAVVQU010000035.1:4528-34523 GCF_036655075.1 Niameybacter sp.
AAATTAACGTCCTGCTCTACGACGGTCACCTTCGCTAAGAATACGTTTACGTAAACGAATCGCAGCTGGTGTTACTTCTACTAATTCATCATCTTCAATGAACTCTAAAGCTTCTTCTAAGCTGAAGATTTTTGGAGGTGTAAGTCTGATTGCATCATCAGCACCGGATGAACGTGTATTCGTCATCTTTTTGTTTTTACATGCATTAACTGTCATGTCTTCACGTCTAGCATTCATACCGATAATCATACCTTCGTAAACATCTGTTGCTGGTGGTACAAACAAGATACCACGCTCTTCAAGGTTGTTAAGTGAGTAACCCATTGTAGTACCAGCTTCTTGAGCAACAAGTGCACCATTTGCTCTTCTTGGAAGTTCACCAACGTATTCAGTGTAACCTTCAATACGTCTAACAAGTGTAGCTTCACCACGTGAATCTGTAATAAGTTCACTTCTAAATCCTAAAAGACCACGAGTTGTACAGATGTATTCAATACGTACGTAACCATTTTCTGGTTCCATACTTTGCATCATACCTTTTCTCATATTTAGGTTAGCAATAGCTGCACCTGAATATTGTTCTGGAAGTGTTACAATAACACGTTCTTCTGGCTCCATTAATTTACCCTTTTCGTTTCTGTGCATGATAACTTCTGGTTTTGATACCCCAAGTTCATACCCTTCACGACGCATGTTTTCAATTAAGATGGATAAGTGAAGTTCTCCACGACCTGAAACTTTGTATCCATCTGTAGTATCCATAGATTCTACTTTAAGACCTACGTTGATTTCAAGTTCTTTTTCAAGACGGTCTTTAATATGTCTTGTTGTTACATATTTACCGCTTTTACCAGCAAATGGTGAGTTATTAACTAAGAAGTTCATAGAAAGTGTTGGCTCTTCGATTGTAATAGCTTCCATAGGCTCAACTTTGCCTACTTCCCCTACTGTTTCACCGATAGATATATCACTAATACCTGCGATAACAGCAATGTCACCACTTGTTACTTCTTCGATTGGTGTTTGAGCAAGACCTTCGTAAGCCATAAGCTTTACAACACGTCCTGTTCTAAGTTTACCTTCATTGCTTACAATTTGTACAGTTTGGCCTTCTTTAATTGTACCTTTGTATACACGACCAATACCAAGACGACCGATGAAGTTGTCATAGCCTAATGCACTAATTTGCATTTGAAGTGGTTCCTCATCTGCTTTTGGATATTCCCCTACTTGCTTAACAATTGTTTCAAGAAGTGGATCAATATTTTCTGATTCTTGGTCTAACTCATATTGCATGATTCCTTGTTTACCAATTCCATAAAGGATTGGGAAGTCAAGTTGTTCATCATTTGCATTAAGGTCAACGAATAAGTCGAAAGTCATATCCACTACTTCTTCTGCACGATGATTTGGTTTATCAATTTTGTTGATAACAAGGATTGGTTTTAAGCCTTGTTCTAATGACTTTTGAAGTACGAAACGTGTTTGTGGCATCGGACCTTCAATTGAGTCTACTAAAAGGATAACTGTATCTACTGTACGGATAACACGTTCTACTTCTGAAGAAAAGTCACTATGTCCTGGTGTATCTACGATGTTAATTTTGTAATCTTTATATCTAATAGAACAGTTTTTTGAATAAATTGTAATCCCTCTCTCACGTTCTAGAGAGTTACTATCCATTACACAGTCTACAACTTCTTGATTGGCACGGAATACACCACTTTGATTTAGGAAGGCATCTACTAAAGTAGATTTCCCAGCATCTACGTGGGCAATTACCGCAATATTAATTATTTTATCATGATTCATCTATTTTCCTCATTTCTGCATGTTTCAACGTCTCTTATCACAACTTAATATTGTATCACCCTTATGTGCATTACTCAACAGGTAACATCTTACTATATTTTGCATGAATAATGCAATTTTTTAGCACATTTTAATTAATAAAGAATTATTTTCTTCTCCTTTTAGTTATGGTATACTACTATTTATTCATATTTCTTCCATCTTTACATGATAAAGATACCTTGAAATGTATAACTAAAACTAAATAGGAAGAGGTTACTTATGAAAAAAAATGAATACGGTTTATTTACAACCATTGGCATGATTGTAGGAATTGTCATTGGTTCAGGCATTTTCTTTAGAAGCGATAATATCCTGATTGCTACAGGAGGAAGTATTGCACTCGGGGTACTAGTATTTTGCCTCTCTGCCATCAGTATTATTTTTGGAAGTCTTACCATTTCTGAACTTGCTTCTCGTACTACAAAAGCAGGTGGAATCATTGCCTACGCAGAAGATACATGCAATAAATATGTAGCTTGTGCCTTCGGTTGGTTCCATACTTTCCTCTATTATCCAACTCTAATTTGTGTCGTTGCTTGGGTTGTCGGCATTTATATGTGCCTACTCTTTGGACTTTCTGGCACACTTCTTCTGCAAATTGGTATTGGTTCTAGCGTTATCTGCTTACTTTTCGTTTTCAACATTCTCTCAGCTAAACTCGGTGGCTATTTCCAAAACCTTGCCACTGTTATTAAACTGATTCCACTCTTTATTATCGGAATTGCAGGTTTTGTAGCTGGAGACCCAACTCACTTAAATGTTGCAGATCTCACAACTATGCAATCTGCAGGATGGATTACAGCTATAGCCCCTGTTGCTTTTGCCTTTGACGGTTGGATTATCGCAACAACACTTGGTCATGAAATTAAAGATGCTAAGAAAAACTTAAAAATAGCTTTAATTTTTGCTCCTCTCTTTATTCTTGCTATTTACCTACTTTACTTTGTAGGAATCAGTCTTTACATCGGACCAGAAGCAGTTATGCAACTTGGAGATGCTCATGTTGACTTAGCCGCTCAACAGCTCGTAGGCCCTTGGGGTGCTAAAATCATATTAATCTTTGTTATTATTTCTGTACTTGGTACAGTTAATGGGCTTATCATGGGTATTTTAAGATTACCATACTCTTTAGCATTAAGAGATATGTTCCCTCATTCAGAAAAAATCAAAGTTGCATCTAAAGGATTAAACTTCTCTCTTAGAGGTGCACTTATCGCATTTAGTGTTTGTGTATTTTGGATGGTTATTCACTATTTCTCACAAGCAAGTGGTATCTTACAAAACTCAGACGTATCAGAGATTGCAATTACCATTAATTATGTCCTTTATATCATTTTATATTTAAAAGTTTTCAAATTAGGGCAAACTGGAGAAATCAAAGGATTCTGGCGTGGAAAAATGAATCCAATTCTTGCAACTTGTGGTTCCTTAATGATTTTATTAGGAAGTATTAGCAATCCTTACTTCTTTGTTTATGCAGGATTTTCTGCTCTTTTACTTCTTAGTGCTATGCTATTTTGGCATAAGAAATCAACAGCTAAATAAGAGCACTTACTCATAGATGCTCTATAAAAAGGGGCTGTTGCATTAGTGATTTTATAAATCGCTGATGCACAGTCCTTTTGTGGTTTTTCTATTTATCTATCGAAATTCTAAACTTAAAGTTCCCTATAACCTAAAAAAGGGTGTAAAAAATAAGGCTATCATTGATTCTTTATTTTTCACACTCTTTTATGCAGTTTTTAAGGGATGTACATAGGTTTTACATCTTTCATCCTGTATCTTGTGATGAATCTTATTGATGTTATGGGCTAGCCCTAAAAGAATACATTCTGCCAGTATATTCTTTTCACCACGACATAGGAATCGTTTGAATTTCATATCTTCCTTTAGTACTCCAAAGGCTCCTTCGGATTGAATACTTCTGTTCATTCTAAGTTCTGTACCTTCATCACTTAAAATGTGGAGCAAGTCTTCTTGACGTTCTTCCTGAATTTTTTTTGAGACCTCTAAATGTTTGGTACATTCTTCAAGTGGTATTTTGCTATTATTTCCTTTTATACACTTTATTTTATTAGGGCAATTACTGCAATCTTCACATGTATAAAGTGTTTTTTCACTTTTATATCCAGTTTTACTTTTAGACTTTTTTGCACCTACTACCACAAGTTTTTTATATTGGCTACAAAGGTAGAAATCGCCTTCTGTGTTATAACTCATATTTTCTCGTCGACTGATATCTGTTTTATATTTTCTTGTCTTACTTATTTCGTAGTTGGAAGGCTTGATAAAAGAAGTCTGTTTATTCTCCTTTAAATACATATAATTTTCTTCACTTTCATATCCTGAATCAGCAATAACATTTGTATAACCATGATTGACATTTGTCTTTAATTCATCTAGGAAAGGGATCATGTTGTTGTATCTGTTCATTGTGGACCTATTGTAATCCATGCTATATACTCAGCGTCTACACCGAATTGGATGTTATAGGCTGGTTTAAGTTGCCCATTTTTCATAACATCTTCTTTCATTCTCATAAAGGTTGCATCATGGTCTGTCTTAGAGAAACTATTCCGTTCACCCATGATGTATAAGTATTGATTATACTTTTTAAAGCGTGTTAAAAACTTATCCAATTGTTCTATGACTTTTTGAAGTGAAGATTTGCGTTTTCCAACACCATGTACAAAAACAACGCCTTCATCTTTTGGGAGTTTGCATAGTCTTTTTCTAAGCTTTTTAAGATGATATTGCCTAATCTCTGTTTTATACATCACTCTAATACCAAGTTCATCCTTTACATGTTGAATAAACTCAGGGATTTTATCTAACAGTTTCTTTTGATTCTTAGTAACAGCTTTTTTCCAAACAAAAGTATATTTATTAGCAGATGCCTCTATTTTCGTACCATCAATAAATAAATTCTTGTAAGAGAGTTCTTTATTTTCAGCTAGTAGTGTCGTAAGTCTAGCCATAATAATCTTCGATACAGGTGCAATTTGACCTAGCAATCTCACAAAATCATCATCTGGAATCATGATATCAATATTTAGTGGAAGTTTGAGTTGATAAAAGTTGCCACGAGTTGTATAATTCTTGTGTGTAAAATCGTTTAGTTGCATAGACATATTTTACACCTATCCCTAGCTTTTTCGAAGGCTAGGGATTATTTTTTTACACTGAAAAAGGCTGCTACACTAATTTTTTAGTGCAACAGCCCCTTTTTTTGTACTTTTAAATCAATTACTTTATTTTAGTATCCTAAAGTTTTTGCTGTTTCATTAACTTCTTTAATCATAGCAGATAAACCTTTAGCTTCATAATCTTTTAGAAGTTTTTCATACATTACATCCACTGGTTCTGAGCCCATCATAATGTTAACGAGGTCATCTACTGGTTTAATAACAAATTTAGATTTGAGTGGTGTAGATAAATAAGTATATCTCATATCAAATTCAGGCATTGTACCTATTGTTTTTGCATCGTTATAGCGTTTCATATCTTGCTCTCTATAACCTTCTGGATGCACAGAAGGGAATGTATCATTCCATACAGATGGTGTCCAAGCCACAAGGCTATTAAGTGATTTCATAAAGTCATATTTACCTTGGAATGCATCAACATCTTTCATCACAAGTTTGCCCGCTACTACATCATAGTCCTCACCTTCAAAACCATAGTTGATTAATCTTACCCCTTCTTCTGATATTAAGAAATCATAGATTTCTAAGATTTTTGTCATTTTAGTATCATCTACACTTGATGAAATATAAGACTCTGACCAAGCTGTTCTAAATACTGGGAAATAAGTGTTCCCATCTTTGGCTGGGAATAAGTTGAGCATTTTAACATCTTCTAAGAAGTTTTCTCCTGGATACACTTCTTCCCAGTGTTTTGCCACATTTGCATAACTTGATGTGAACCCTCCTGCTTGCAGTAAGGCTGCACTTTGACCTTGTAAGAATTTATCTTGACCTTGTTGCACTTTTGTAATAGCAATATCTTTTTCAATGACACCTTTTGTATACATCTCTCTTGCTAATTCAAAAGTAGCAAGCGCATCTCCCGCAAAATATGCTGGTACATATTGCCCGTCTTTTTCTACCCATTTGTAGTCACTTCCACTACCATCAGACATAGCTGCTGGTAAACTATATGTAAATAAGAATCCATCTAATAGCGTTGGTACAGTTGCTGTAAGACCACCTACATTTTTTCCTTCTGGGTCAGCTACAATAATTTTTTGCATCATATCCATAAACTCTTCCCAAGTTTCTGGTTCCTTTGTTACGCCCGCTTCTTGAGCTAAGTCCCATCTATAAAGCACAACTCTATCTACAGCATTCCAATAGCTATCTGGATAAGTTTTTCTTGGAACACAGTATAATTGGTTATCAATTTTTAACGTTTGAATATCATCTACATTCAAATATTCTTCTAAGTTTGGATAGGCTGATAAGTCTTCTGGCAAAGCTTTTAAGACACCTTGTGAAGTCCAATCATTATAATAAGATGTACCAATTGCATCTATAGAGAAGATATCTGGCAAAGTGCCTGATGCAGCCCAGAGTTGTATTTTTTGCACATAATCATCCCATGTAACGTTCATAGGTTTAAACTTTACATTAAATTTGTCTTCTATCGTTTTAAGGACTTTGTCATTTTCTCCACCAGCTAAGCCACCCTCTACATCCCAGTGCGCAATGGTAATCTCCATAGGTTTGTCACTCTTTTTATGGCTCTCATCTTTATTAGCTTCTTCTTTACCACTTGCTACTTGTTTATCGCCAGAATCACTCCCTGTTGTAGGCACTTTTGTTCCACATCCGGCTAAACTTCCTACTACAAGGACTTGAAGCATTAAAATCGCTGACCATTTTTTGATACATTTCATTTTTATATCCCCCTTTAATATGATATTCCTAATAAATTAATACTTTGGTTATTCTTTGACTGAGCCTACCATGACCCCCTTTACAAAGTGTTTTTGTACAAATGGATACACACAAAGTATAGGTACCGTTGCAACTACAATAGTTGCCATTTGCACAGATTGCATATAAACCTTCCCTTGCCCACCTAGCATAGTCTGAGCTTGTGTTGCAAGTTGTGTATTAAAGTTAATAAGTACTTCCCTTAAATAAATTTGTAAAGGTTGTAAGTCCTTTTGATTAATATACAACAAAGCATTCCACCACTCATTCCATCGTTCTACTGAATAGAACAATGCGAATGTTGCCATGAAGGGCATTGAGATAGGGAGTATGACCTTTGTTAAAATAGTGATATCATTGGCTCCATCTATTTTTGCTGCTTCCTCTAAACTATCTGGTAAACTCATAAAGTAATTTTTCATAATAATAAGGTAATATGTACTAATTGCACAGGGTAAAATCATAGACCAAATATTGTTGGTCATGCCGTAATCTTTCATGACCAAATAAGTAGGAACAAGCCCTCCATTAAATAGCATGGTAACTAATACAAACCACATCATAACTTTTCTACCTATTAAATGTTTCTTAGAAAGTACGTAAGCACCTATAACAGATAAAAACATATTAACTACCGTCCCTACTATCGTTACAAATAACGTAACACCTACTGACTTAAAGAAGTACGCATCTTCTATAATCGTTTTATACCCTGTCCAATCAACTACATAAGGCAGTAGATAGGGCGTATATGTTGTAACAGATTGTGTGTTTGCTACTGATGTAATTAATACATTATAAAATGGATAAATGGTTAAAATCCCGAGTAGACTCAGACCTATAATAAGAATAATTTCAAAGGCTGACATAGATTTTAATGATTTTAGTTTCTTTTTTTTCATGGCGCTATTCCTTTCTTTTAAAATAAGCCTTGTTCTCCAGATTTAGTCACAATCTTATTCGTAGTTGTTAAAAGTATGACCCCAACCACTGACTTAAATAAGCCTAATGCGGTAGTATATCCGAAGTTTCCGCCTCTTACAAACGACTTTCTAAATACGTAAGTATCGATTGTATCTGCTACAGAATATACTGGTGAGGAATATAAGTTAAAGATTTGGTCAAAGTTAGCACCATTTGTCATAATCTGTCCTACTGCTAAAATAAACATAATCACTACTGTACTCTTAATCCCAGGCCATGATATATGTACCATTTTCTGCCATCTATTTGCACCATCTATACCCGCTGCTTCATAAAGCCCTGGGTCAATACTTGCAAATGCTGCCAAATAAATAATAGAATCCCATCCAATTTCCTTCCATATATTTGAAATCCATATGAAGGGTCTAAAAGCACTTTCTGATACAAGTGGTGAAATAGCATCCATACCTAATGTCCCTAATACTTGATTAATGATTCCATTTGAAGCAAACATATTTGTAAGTACGCCTGCCAATACAACCCATGATATAAAGTGTGGGAAAGTAAATATTGTTTGATAAAACTTTTTGAGTCTAGGTCTTGTAATTTCATTAAGTAATATGGCTAATATAATAGGCGTTGGAAAATGAAAGACAAGCTTTCCAAAGCTAAAAATCAATGTATTTTTAAGTGCCCTCCAAAATTCCATATCTTCAAACATCATTTTAAAGTTTTGGAACCCTACCCAAGGGCTATCCCATAGCCCCATATCATATCGGAATTCTTTGAATGCCAGAGTAAGCCCTCCCATTGGCAAATAACAAAACATCAGATACCACAAAAGAACAGGTACAATCAATAAATATAATAATTTATCATTACTGATTCTTTGGCATGTGCGTTGCCAGTTACTCTTTACTACAACTTCTTGAGCTACTTGTTTTTTGTCTAATTTCATATGTATACGAGCCTCCTATCACTAATTTATATCTTCATCTACCATTAGTATATAGTTTATAATTCACAAACAACATGCAAATTACATAGTGTATCTATGTAATTTTTATATTTAATTTTAGAATTATGCATTTTTTTTAGTCAATATAACTTTTATCCATATACAAAATATTGATATTTTATAATTTTTATTATATTATTCAATTATCATCCTAAATATCTAAGAGGACTATTCATGAAATTACTCAAGAATCGCACCATCAAATCACAATTTAACCTTATTATAGCCAGCCTCATTATTGTATGTAGCCTATTAGGCTTTCTAGTTAACTTAACTGTACAAAATCTGCTTTTACAAAACAAAATAAATTATGCACAAAATACAGCATTAAAATTCGAAAGTGAAATTAACCATCTTTTTAAAAGGATAAATTCTATTTCTGAGTATATTCAATATGAACCTGCTCTAGAAAACCTCTTTATAAACCCTTTTAATGACAAAACTCAATCTTATTTTAATGATTTGCATGTCAAGCTTACCTCTCTATCTATTATGAATCATGATATTGCTGACATCGCATTAGTAAATGATGCCATCTCTTGGTCTAGCCTTTTCAACAAATCAGATTTACAGGCATTCCTACATCAACTCGATGGCTCCCCCGGTTTATCAAGTCTTGGTATTGTTCCTCCCTCATTTATTGCAGCAACGGCACCTTCTTACCTTGTATTTGGTCGCAATATTTGGTGCTATAATGACCCAAACTATTTTGGTCAGAAATTAGGCAGTGTAATTATTTCTATTGACCCTGCAAAATCCTCTATACAACTGCCCCATAACGAAAATGTTGATACTTATTTTATGCTCGCCGACCAAAATCTGAATTTGTATCCTTTTAACTGTATCGACTCACTTGCGCAATCCATTTTTTCTACTGTCACTACTCAACTTCCATTATTACAAGAGAACATTACACATGTACCCTTACAAGTGGATACGCCAGACTATGTTATGTATATATCCTACATTCCTTCAATGTCTTACTACGTTATTAGTGCCATAGATAAACATAGCCTTTTTTCAGATTTAGGTACAACTCGTATTTTAATTGCTTTAATCATCTTAATTGTTATCTTGTTTATGTGGTTGCTTATTAAACTTTTACTAAGCAGTGTCCTTACACCCATTAACAAACTCTATGTCTTTATTAAAAGTATCCGAGAAGGCAACCATAAAAAGCTTAAACAGGCTATTATTCTTGAAGGATGTACAGAAATCAATACACTTGGGAATGAATTTAACCGAATGCTTTTAGAGATTAATACTCTTAACCATCAACTCTTTGATACTACTACTTCCCTCTATGAATTAGAAATTGAAAAAAATAAGGCTGAAATTGCTCACCTTAGAAGTCAAATTAATCCCCATTTCTTGTACAACACCTTAGAATCCATCCGGGGAATTGCTTTAGAAAAAGAGATACCACAAATAGCTACTATGACTGTTGCTATGGGCAAAATTTTCCGCTATAGCATTAAGGGTGCATCCACTGCTCCTCTTCTCGAAGAATTAACAATTATTAAAGCTTATCTAGATATTCAGCTCGTACGTTTTAACTGTAAATTTGAAGTTTTCTATAGCATTCATCCAAATACTGAAACTCTATATGTACCCAAGATGATCCTACAGCCACTTATAGAAAATGCCATTTTTCATGGCATAGAAAAAAAAATAGATGCTGGCTTACTCTACATCGGTAGCAAAATAACTCCTGATCACGCCTTGTACATTACGATTCAAGATGATGGTGTAGGCATGTCCTCTGATACAGTTGAAACACTTCTATTAAATGACGGAATAACTTCGCATATCGGGATTTTAAATGTCCATAATCGCATTAAATTATTATATGGTGATGCTTACGGTCTTCAGATTGTTAGTTCCGAACAGCTCGGTACCAAAATCACGATTGTTTTACCTATTATCTCTACAGAAAAGAGGAATAATTATGCCGAACGTACTCATAGTTGATGATGAAAACTTTGTTGTTAAATCCCTAGTGAGTTCCATCAATTGGGATTCACTTAAACTACATGTCTCCACCACTTGTACTAACGGGGTAGATGCCCTTGACTACATTGAACACCACCCCATTGATATTGTGATTACAGATATTCGCATGCCTGGTTTTACAGGACTAGATTTATGTAGCTCTTTGCATACCAAATATCCTCATATCAAAATTATCCTTATCAGTGGCTATGCGGATTTCGCTTATGCTCAAAAGGCTATCAAATATAACGTTATTGGCTATTGTGTGAAACCTCTAGATTATGATGAACTCACTCTTATTCTAAGTAAGGCAGTTGCATCTCAAAAAGCCATTAATCCCCCCACTTTAGATATTATTGACTGTATTTCAAATGAAGACTATAAATCTATTTCCACTTTCTTACTTGACCATGCTATTGACCCTCATCAGTTTTATATGATGATTACCATGGGTGCTGACGCACTTAATATCAACATTACTTGTCCCAAAATCATTCTCAAATTCGGTCCTCTTAAATATCTTTATATTTTGGCGCGCCCCCTATATCCTTATGACCTACCTACTGGCTTATTGGCTACATTACAAATCAAAGGTGTTGGAATTTACCCCCATCCCCTAACGCTGAAACAGTTGAAGCAAGCCATTGATGACACCATTATAATGGCCTATCAATTCTTCTTTTTAGGTGTGCCTTGCTTATGCACAACGCTAACAGCTTGTAATCATTCATCTATATTGTCAAAATTGCAAAATGGTCTTTCCACAAACAATCTAGGCGCTATTCGTTCCACACTGTCAGAACTTATAACATCTGAACAGCTAAAAAAATATGATATAAGCTTTGCTATGAAGCTTTATAACCTTCTCATTACACACTACATTGTTCAACATCAATTTGAAACAGAGGACCTTTATGGCTATAACTTTGATGAACTTATCAATAAGTTTGAAAGTTTCTCATCCATGCTCACTTATCTCGATGATGTCTTCTGTGAACAATTACCAATAGAAGATTTATCTCATAGTTATAATAATAACTTTATACATATCCTAAAGTATGTTAACCATTACTATATGCATGATATTTCAATTCGAGATGTCGCTGCAGAGCTTGGCCTAAATGCCAATTATATTAGTCAATTATTTAAAAAGGAAACAGGTTACACTTACACCAAATACTTAACCCGTTTAAGAATGGAAAAAGCCAAGCAACTGCTTCTTGAAACAAGCTTATCTATTAGCGATATCTGTGAGCAAGTAGGCTATAATGACTATTTTTATTTCCTTAAGACTTTCAAAAAATATACAGGTTTAAGCCCTAGTAATTATAAAGTTCAACTTATTTCTTCTAATCAAAAATGTTTATCCTCAATGTCATTATAAGTTTCTCCTTTAGGTACACAGATCGCTTATAAAAATAAATATTATCCACCTCACGCTTAAGTTAATAGGGCTATGAATCTAGTTTTAACCATCTAGTTTCATAGCCCTCTATAACTTTATATTATCTGCTAGCCCATCTCAGCATTTTTTCTCGTACTTCTTCGAACAAATTAATATTATCCTCGTACACTTTATTATTTGTAAAAATCTTACTTACTAATTCATCATACTTCACACTATCATTTGCCTCCATTTGATTCAGTAGTTCTAAATCCTCTATTCCTCTTCTTTGTGCTTCTAATCTCATACTTATCCAAGGTCCATCTGCACCTGGATATACAATATGTGCATCACCTGCTGGAAAACTTGTTCCAAGCCCTGTAGGATTAGGGCAACAAGATTGCTCAAAGGGGTCTTGCCCTTCTCCATAATGGTTGAGTCCCCAATGTAAATAGCCATCTAACTTATACTTACTACATCCCCAAAATAGTAGTCGAGATCTCAGTAGTGGAATATCTAAGAATCGATTAAGATATTCACCTGTTGGTGCACAACATACATAATTCCAGACTTCATTCCCTTGATTTTTCAGTTTATCAAATTCATCCTTAAGCTCTTCATAATTGACAGTTAGAGGAACCCATATATCTATTCCTCCTCTAAACTCATCTGTTTTTACAGCTTCTATAATTTGAAGATTACCTAGATATTTTCTAAGTAAGTTTGCAATCATAAAGTACTGTGCCTTCCTTTGTACCATACTTTCAGGCCCTGTTATATGAACATCTGGCTCATCACAAATATGATAAACCACCTTATTCTCCCATTTATTAACCTCTAAAAAACTTTTCCACGCTCTAATCATTTCTGTTAAAATCCAATAGCCTTCTTTACTACTCACTTTAATTGTAGGGTCTGCTGCACATTTAAGCTCATCTGTCAACATGTAATCGCCTTGTGTCGCAAAGCTTCCTATCTCCATTTTCTTAAAACCTTCTTCAAAGAAAATTTCTGCAATAGGCTTAATATAATCAAAATTAAATTCTGTTTCTAACCTATAATACTTGGGGTCAAGCATAAGGAAGAAATGAGTCTGCCTCGTCCTTCTCATTGCTCGGGCATAAGCTCTCACCATATCTAAAAATGCTTGACTTCCTTGTTTCAATCCATGCTTACTCGCAATATTATTTAAACTAAACCAGTTCGTCACAGAGAACTGCTCAGTAGGAATAAGGACGTCATAGATTTGCACATTCATGACTAAAGTATAAGTCCCTTCTTCTATTTCAATCTCTAGTGTAACAGGATAACTACCCTCTATGATTTCTTCTTGTGGTACGATACATACATATAAGCCAAATCTATTATTTCGCACCTGAACTTCGGATGTATGTATGGGCTTTAGACAGTCATACACCCTAAAAGGTGCCTTACGTGTACAGTAAAAAGGTTTATCAGCTTGCTCATCCATAATTACAAATCGTCCACCTTGATCAGTAGCACTTGCTGTATTATACTCTACCGGAATATCTATTAATTGATAAATTTCTGCGTCCATCATAGTTGGCAAAGTAGCCTTCACGTTGGCTATTTCACCTACTGTTTCTAACAAAATTTGCACACCTTCCTTACCATTTCTAGCCGTATGTAATTGAATCTCATCAGGTAATTTTCCAAGTGATGTATCAAGATATAGCCATTCTTGTTTTTGTGTTACTATTCCTTGTAGCACAGTTCCTCCTTTATTATTAGAATTTGAATTAGATTTTTATTATACTTCTTATCCTATACTTCTTATCCTATCCTTTTTATGGAACAAACAACATGCATTTTTATGGAACTTATATGAACAATTCTTATATTATTTAATTCGCATAAGCTTTTAGTGTATGTAAAATTATTATACATCTCTATATAAAATATAGACTTTATCTATCTCCATTTTTTTCCTGCCTCTTTGTAAGGTGACACCCTAGGCCTTTTTTACAAAAAAAATCCTTAGAAACACATTTCCATGTTTCTAAGGATTTTTCTATTATACTATGTATATGCTTACGCTTCTGGGTTTGGTGCGCCAACTGGACAAACAGATGCACATGCGCCACATTCGATACAACAATCTGCATCAATTACGAAGATTCCATCTCCTTCAGAAATACAGCTTACTGGACATTCAGCTTCACATGCTCCACAGCTAATACAATCGTCATTAATACGGTATGCCATTGCTAAAACACCTCCATTTATTCTCTTATAATATCTAACCCATCTATGTGGTTAATACTCCTATAGCATATAGTTTCCTATCACTATTGTCAAGATTTTTCCATCTTATAAAGTTGTTATTTGTTACACTTTATTCACAGCATTTTGCTGTACATAATCTCTATTATATTCTCAAAATTTCTATTATTTAAGACAAAAAAGGCATAAGTTGATCCCCTCATAGGGTACTGCTTATACCTTTCATTTTGTCTATTTCACTGTGCCCACTTCTATTATGACTACCTTCTAAGTAGCTACCTTCATATCCTCTATTTACTCAGGTCTTCTAAAATCCCACTTGCCTGTACCTGTCTCATTGTTAAAGGTATAACTTACAATGGCATCAAATTTTGTACCATTTTTAGTCTTAAGTCCTTTGAGGGCACCTTCACCCTTCTTAAGAATTTGTTTAGCGAGTGTTTTGGTCGGTTTCTTGCCATAGTACGCAAGTGCTACATCTTCTTTCCAGATTACAAAACGACATCCTGCTTTATAACCCATACAGCCATATCCTTTTGTACCTTCTATCACATCACTTCCACAAAGTGGACATTTTCCAAGGATTTCTTTTTCCTCTACTGCCTTAGGTGCAGTAGTAGCCTTGCTTGTGGTACTTCTACTGCCTTTGCTTTCAGCCGTCTTCTTACTTGCTACAGTTGTCGGTGTAAAGGCCTCCTTGTTGTACTGAATTGGTGCTGCCTTTTGTGTTCTAATCGTATCTACACCATTGACCACAAAACGAATGATATGGTTCATAAAGGTTTCTTTTTTAACAGTGCCCTTTTCGATGTCTGATAAGGTTTTTTCAAGTTTCCCTGTATACTCTAAGTCCATAAGACCTTTAACAGGTAGCGTCTCGATAAGTTTTTTCCCTTTTTCTGTACAACGAATATTTTTCTTTTGCATCACTGTATAGTTAGTATAACAAAGCTTCTTAATGGTTTCTGCACGCGTAGCTGGTGTACCAATACTAAATCCACTTAAGATGGCATCCATTAAGTCACTATCGTCTCCCCCTTCACTTACTTCTAGCGTCTCTTCTTGCTCATCACTCTCTTCTTCTGAGTCGCCTTTATCCCCACCATTCTTATTGCCTTTAAACTGTTTGCCACAAGTCTCCATAGCTCTAAGTAATGTCTTTTCAGTGTAGGGTTTAGGTGGTGTTGTGGCATGGCTTGTAACTTCTGCTTTTTCTACATCGACTAAAGTACCTTCTGCAAGGTCTGGTAAGATGACATCTTTAGAGTTCTCTTTTTCTATCTTCTTCCATCCCAGTACCTTTTGAATCTTCCCTCTAGAAATAAAGACTCCCTCTACATCCCCTACTTGAGTTGTAAATACAGTCTCTTCTACAATAGAGATGGGCATAAATTGCATTAAGAAACGGTTACGAATGGCATCATATACTAGCTTTTCCTCTCCGCCTAGTCCTGTTGGCACCATATAAGTAGGGATAATGGCACTATGGCTTTCTACCTTCTTACTATTAAATACACGTGGACTTCTATGGAACTTAATCTCCGCTTCATAAGGTGTCCCTTTTTTTTGTGCCATTAGTACCTTTTGCACCTTATCTATTAAACTCTCGTCTAAAACACTACTCGCTGTTCTTGGATAAGTAATATATTTTTTTTCATACAAGCTTTGAGCCACTTTTAATACTTTATCTGAACTGAATCCATTATATTTACTGGTGATATGTCCTTGCAATGCTGAAAGGTTAAAAAGTGCTGGTGGATACTCATTCTTCTCCACTACATCTTTTTGGATGAGCGTACCTTTTTGTCCCATAGTAGCCTTTGCTGCAATGAGATCTGCTTCTTTTTCAAACTTGTCCTTCTTCTCGACTGTGTAAGTCCCTTCATAGCTTTCATCTCCTGCTTTGAAGGTTCCTGTAAGTTTAAAGTAAGGCTCTGAGTTGAAGTTTAGGATTTCCATATCTCTGTCATAAATCATTTTCAAAGTAGGAAGGAGTACACGCCCGATATTAAAGAGCTCTCCCTTTCCAGACTTATATTTTAATGTGGCTACAGAGGTGAGATTAATACCAATTAACCAGTCTGCATGCTGACGACTAATCCCCGCATCTTGTAAGGATTGCATTGTAGCATTAGGAACAATCTTCTCTATTCCTTTTTTTACTTCATCTTCTGTCCACTCATTTAAGAGAATACGATACCTTGGCTTTTTGACCTTAAGGAAATTCATAATGCAGTCCCCTATGACCTGTCCCTCCCGGTCGTAGTCACAAGCTGAAATAACGCCGTCTACATCGTCTCTATTAATAAGGTCTTTGATGCACTTAAGCTGCTTCTTGGCACCTGAATCTACCTTTTTCTTCCCTTGTTCCATCTTAATCTTATATTTAAATTGTTCGGGTATAAAAGGGAAGTTTTCCATGCGCCAAATTTGCATCTTCTCATCATAGTCTTTAGCATCATAGAGTTCTACAAGATGTCCAAAAGCCCATGTAATGAGATAGTCTTCCCCTTCAAAATACCCATCTTTTCGTCCTTTAATGTGCAGGGCATCTGCAATATTCTTAGCGACAGATGGCTTTTCTGCAATGATTACTCTCTTCACTTAGATTACCCTCCCATTTCTTTTTATCTTAAGTATTATAGCATATCCCTTATCGTTTTATATTATAAAATTCTTCCTTAGTATTGTCTTACTTTTCCATTTCAAAACATATTAAAGCCCTTTTCTTTTTTCTTTCTATGAAGTAAATCCCTCAAAATAACGGATTCAAGCATTTATATAGCGCTCTAGCTAGCTTATATTGAGTATATAACTCAGGGTGTTCTAGCATCCATTTACACATTGCATTCACCATTTTCGCATAGGATTTCACTTGAAAGTCCCACCCTATTCTTGCACTTTTAATACTTTTGTCATACTGTGCAACTATGTCTTCTACTGAATTTATATAACTGAGGTTAAAATATTTTCGGAACAGCTTTAACAATTCAAACTTGTTTATTTTTTGGTTATTCGTCAAATGATAAAGTCCTGTAACCTCTTTATCTATAGCCTCTTCTACTGCTCGAGCCAATTCCACGATTCGCTTAAGCGTCTTGAGAATAAGACGAATATGCTCATGCTCATAGTTCTGACCTGTATGCACAAAAACCTGCTTTGTATATTGATCTAACTCTTGTATAACCTTACTCAGTTTAATAAGCTCCGGCTTGTTCCAACTACTGTCATCACATTATACATGTTGTGTGCCTCCTTCACACTTACCCATTCCCTTTTATACTTTACACGCTCATAAAATTTCCAATGCTTTCCCTACATTATATGTATGCACTTAGAAAATGTACGTTTTCCCTCTCCCCTTGCTCTGAAGATTGTAATGGCGTAAATGCAAAAAAGGTCCTAATAACTTTTGTTATTAGGACACTTCATAAATATTTATCATTTATTTGTCTTCTTCATTTCCTTCTACAGCAGGTTCTTCTACATCTGCTGCAAAATCTTTGATTGCAACATATTCTACATCATCATCTTCGCCATAAAGGTCATCTTCGAATTCGTCTTCTAAATCGTCATCGAAATACTCATAGTACTCTTCAATATACTCGTCGTTTCTTGATTTCAACCATAATACAAGTCCTACTAAACCTGCAACTACAGCCAATATAATCCCAAACCATAAACCTTTATTTGATTTCTCTTTTCTTTTTCCACAACACATGAGTTTTCTGACCTCCTTGGCTTTCTTTTTAAATTTACGTTTATTCACTGTTTCATCTCCTAACACAGTAAATTACTCTTATACATCATTATAACAATTTTCAAATCATATAACAACTCTATATTCGTTTATGTTTAACGAATTTCACATAAATTATTCAACTACCTTCAACTTCTACCTACTTATTTTATATACTTCAAAACTCTTTTTCATGAGACTTAAAAAAATCGTAATAAGCACGTACATTCTCTAGTTCTGTCCAACTTCCTATACTCACTGGGTATTCATCTAAGTTATAGATTTTTGCCCCTTTCATAGCTAAAAGGAATGGGGCATGGGTAGAAATAATAAATTGACATCCAAAATATCTACTAGACTCTTCAATATATTTGACTAACTCCAACTGTCTCCTAGGTGATAGACTATTTTCTGGTTCATCCAGAATATAGAGCCCATTTTCCTCTATCTTTTCTGTAAAATACATAAAAGCGCTTTCACCGTTTGAGTACTCTCTAATATTGTTCATTAGGTTATGACGCACATATTTAGACTGTGTCTTACTACGCGACTCATTCATCTTCTTAAACTGGTCATAATCAGCCATAGAACGCAGGCGGAGATTAGCATACTTGGCATCCAAATACTCCTCAAATAATGCTTCCCGCTTATAATCTACCCCTTCATTCACTGTTCGGATATTCAACATATAGTCAAAAACATCATCACTTGTGATAATCCTACTATGTTCTGGAATTGTTTCTACAAGCTCCATTCTACATAAATCTACATAGTCTTGATAGAAGTTGGACTTATTATAAATTGACTCTCTTATAAGCTGTAGCTTTTCACCAATAACATTTAATGCAGTTGACTTACCTGACCCATTCCCTCCATATAAGATAGTGATATGCTCAAAATCTATACGCTCAAATCTATTTTTAGATAAAATTTTAAAAGGATAAAACGAGTCATAACACTTGCGTTTTATAGAAAGAATAAAGTCAAATTCCTCGTCTCCATCTGGAAAATTAAATGTTTCTAAATAAATCATAGCATCACCTGCACTTTAAAATATAGTTTTATATGAACTCACCTTTTGGGAAATTTAATAGGATAGTTGTGTCCTCAAGTTCAATGGACTGTTGTTTTGCTTTATCAGATATAAGTATTTTTAGTACATCGACGCACAAATGCTTACTGATGTAAGCACCTTCCCTACAACTTTCTTTTAATATCAAGCTATTATCTTTCTTCCACACATTCGTATGTTCATAAAACTTTATCAATTTTATACAGTAAAACATATTACAATACATACTTACTTAGAGCTGGGTAGGTCGCTTGAAAGAATAAGCACCTCAGCTTTACATGAAAAGCGTAAAAGACAAACTATCTTTTCACGTATAGAAAGTTACTTCGAAGGACTCGCTTATTTTGGAAAAACTTAGGCTTAAATTAACGCCTATGATTCCTAAATGATTAGTTATAAATTTAATATTTGAATTATAGATTTCAACAATTTTAGTAATATCATTTGGCCTAACTTCTCTAACACTATATAAGCTCATAATACCTCCAGCTTACCTTTTACAGCACATATGGAGTCACCTGATAGACATAATAATTCAGCCAGTTGGAGAAAAGAATATACGCATGAGACCGCCATCTTACATCTGGTCCTTTATCCATATCATTGTCAATAAAATAATGATGTGGCATTTGGATAGGTAAGTCACGCTCCAAATCTCGCTTATACTCATTCCCGAGCGTCCATGGGTCATACTCTGCATGTCCTGTAGCAAAGATTTGCTTACCATCTGATGAAATGGCTAGGGCTACGCCTGCTTCCTTAGAGTCTAACAAAACATATACACCTTCACATGCTTTTACATCTTCTCTACATACTTCTGTATGTCTTGAGTGTGGAATATAAACAGTATCGTCAAAGCCATAAAGTAGTGGTGCTTGTCCTACCAATTTATGGTTAAATACACCAAAGCGTTTCTCTTGCAACTCGAACTTCTTAATTCCATAGTGATAATACAGCCCTGCTTGTGCTCCCCAGCAGATATGGAAAGTGGATGTCACATGATTTTTTGTCCATTCCATAATGTCAGTTAACTCTTGCCAGTATGTAACTTCTTCAAATGGCATTTGCTCTACCGGAGCACCTGTAATAATCATCCCATCAAATTTCTCTTCACTAATTTCATCAAAAGTTTTATAAAAAGTATTGAGATACTCACTTGAAGTATTTTTGGACTCATGAGAAGCAGGTCTTAACAAAGTAATATCAATTTGAAGAGGTGTATTACCTAAGAGCCTTAAAAGTTGTACTTCTGTATCTTGTTTCACAGGCATTAAGTTTAATATAGCAATTTTCAGTTCCCTAATATCTTGTTTGATTGCTCTTTCTTCATCCATAATGAAGATATTCTCTCTTTGCAAAATTTCTGCTGCTGGTAATAGATTTGGTACCCTAATTGGCAATGTACTTCCTCCCTATCGTTGATACGCTTGTCGGATTTTTTCTTCTAATTCTTTATTGAATTTATTGAGTTTATCCACATTTCCTTCTTCCCATAGACTCCAAAACATTTCATAGACTTCATTCATGTTATTTTGTTCATTGGTTTTTGCAAGTGCCTGCACATTTCCAAAGATGTCTGCAACCACACTTGATTCTGCCTGGAATCCTTCTTGGGCTTTAAGTACTTCTTCACGTATTTCTGCCATTTCTTGATCTAACTTATGGGCTGCTTCAGCTGCTTTATTAAGTCGCTCTTGTATAGCTTCTGGCATATTTTGCTTATATTTGTACCTCAGAGAGTGTTCGATAGTTGCCCAGAAGTTCATGGCAAGGGTACGAATTTGTATCTCTGCAAATATGAGCTTTTCTCCTTGTGCCGTTTGCACTGGATATTTTATAATCATATGATAACTACGATAGCCACTTGGCTTTAAATTACTAATATAATCTCTTTCTTCTACTACAAACATATCTTTTCCATGGCGTGCACGGATGATTTCTCTTACTTTATAAATATCTTCAACAAACTGGCACATAATACGAATACCAGCTATATCTTCCATTTTTTCTTCCACCTGATCAAGAGGAATATTTTTCTTTTTAGCTTTTTCTAGTATACTTGATATTTTTTTAACACGTCCTGTAACAAATTCTATTGGTGAATATTCATCAAGGTTGATGTATTCATTGCGTATCCCCTTAAACTTAATTTTAAGTTCTTCTACAGCTTGTGTATAGGGTGTTAAAATCTTCTTCCAGTTATTAATTTCCACCTATTGTTCACCATCCTTTTGCCTAAACTAGTCCTTTTTATTATACCTTATTTTAGGTAACTTGCTCAACTTAAAATTCCAGTGCTCATATTTTCCCAACTTGTCTCATAAATTGTACTAGTTATGTATTTTGATAAGGAGGAACTTTATGGGCAAAAAAGCACTCATTACCGGCACAATTATATTAACACTCACAAGTCTCGCAACGAAAGTCCTTGGATTTATTTTTAGAATTTATATGTCCAACCTAATGGGAGCAGAGGGGGTTGGTCTCTATCAACTTATCTTCCCCATCTATATGTTGATTTGGGCAACATCTTCCGCTGGCATTTCTCTTGCTGTTTCCAAAAAGGTAGCTGAACATACCGCCCACGGTCGACATGCCGATGGTATTCGCACCTTAAAGGCAGCACTTATGATTTCTGTAAGTATTGCCACACTTATGTCTGGCTTTATATTTGTTTCAGCCCCTTGGATAGCTACTTCCTATATTCACGAACCAAGAACTGCCCTAGCCCTTAGGTATCTATTTGTCTGTGTACCTTTTATGGCTATAGCCTGTTGTATTCGTGGTTACTTCCAAGGACGACAAGAAATGGCTGTATCTGGCCTTGCCCAAGTTGTAGAGCAAGTGGCTCGTATGGCTATTATCTTCTTCTTTGCTGGACTCTATATTCCTAAAGGCATTGAGTATGCTTGTGCACTAGGTGCATTAGGTCTATGTGCTGGGGAATTTTGTTCAGCACTTTTTACCTTTATCATGCTTCAGCTTAAAAAACGCAAATTACCTCTTAGTAAGCCTACTTTACCCTACAACAGCGTAATAGGCACCTTAATCACTATTTCTATTCCTATTACAGCCAATCGCTTCCTCACCTCTGCCTTAAGCTCTATAGAGAATATTCTTATTCCTATTCAGCTTCAAAAGTATGGGATGAATAGCAGTGATGCTCTAGGCATGTATGGTATGTTCAGTGGCATGGCCCTACCACTGCTATTCTTCCCTTCCATGGTTACAATGGCTATTTCTACTGCCCTTGTCCCTGCCATTTCTGAAGCGGTAGCTAAGAAAAATATGAGAGTCCTTCACAAGACTGTGAGTAAATCTATTCAATACTCCGCAGTCATTGGTATTGGTGCTTGTGTACTTTTCTTAACTCTTGGAAATGAAATTGCCATGTCTTGTTATGGTAGAAAAGAAGTGGGTGATCTTTTAAGATACTTAGCCATTATCTGTCCATTCCTCTACTTAAGAGATATCTTAACAGGCATGTTAAACGGACTAGGACTCCAACGCCTCACCTTTAAAGGTAATAGTATTGCTTCTGTTGTCTGTATTATCCTTATTCTTATTCTTGTCCCTCATCTGGGTATTGTCGGATTTGTTGTTGCCCTACTCATTCAATCCACACTAGTGAGCTGTTACCACTTATGGCATGCCCTTAAACATATCAACCTTTCAGTAGATATTATAGGCTGGTTTATTAAACCTACTTTAGCTGCTGTAGCTGGTGGACTAATCCTTAAATATGTGTTTACCCATTATTTAATGTCCCTTTTCAGTCTACGCATTTCTACTGCTATTGGTGTGTGTAGTTTAGCACTTTTCTACATAGTTTTCCTATTTCTCTTCAAATCTATTACTAAAGATGATATTAAACAATTTCTTTAGACTCTATTCTTGGCACTTGTGCTTTGCGAGTGCCTCTTTTTGTTTGCGTTCATAACCTTGCGTTGTAAGTTCACAATAAATAGTACCTTCTAACGCTTCTGGCATATAGGCTTGTTCTACATAGTGATGTGGATAATTATGAGGATAAAGATAATCTATACCTCGACCCAAATCTTTGGCCCCACTATAATGGCTATCCTTCAAATGGAGTGGCACTGTGCCTATATCTCTATGACGCACATCATTAAGTGCTGCATCAATGCCTAAGTAGCTGGCATTACTTTTTGGTGCACATGCCACATAGACTGCGGCTTGTGCCATAATAATACGACCTTCTGGCATCCCAATACGCTCTACAGCAAGCATGGCATTGGTTGCTACAACAAGTGCCATAGGGTCTGCATTGCCTACATCTTCGCTTGCACAGATAGTAATACGTCTAGCTATAAATTTAGGGTCTTCTCCCGCTTCTATCATACGTGCTAAGTAATGAAGGGTTGCATCCTTATCACTTCCTCGCATACTTTTAATAAAAGCGGAAATTACATCGTAATGGTTGTCCCCTTTTTTGTCATAGTTGAGCATACGCTTTTGCATACACTCTTCCATAACTGCCGTATCAATATGGATCAGTCCATCTTCACTTCTTTCAGTAGTCATAACAGCAAGTTCAATTGCATTTAATGCACTTCTTGCATCTCCACCACTTCTAAGGGCTATAAACTCAAGTGCCTCATCTGCTATCACACACTTGTACACGCCAAGTCCTCGTTCCTTACTACTTAATGCCTCTACTATAATCTTTTTAATGGCTTCCTCATCTAATGGTCTAAGTTCAAAAATTAAAGACCTAGAAATCAGTGCGCGATTGACTTCAAAGTAGGGATTCTCTGTCGTAGCTCCGATCAAAATAATCGTTCCATCCTCTGCATAAGGCAACAACGCATCTTGCTGAGCCTTATTAAAACGATGTATCTCATCGACAAAGATTATGGTCTTACGCCCCGTCATTGCTTGATGGTCTTTTGCACCTTTTACTGCATCTGTAATGTCTGCCTTCCCACTCGTGGTGGCATTTAAAATAACAAATTTCGCTTTGGTCGTATTAGCAATCACTTTTGCAATGGTAGTCTTACCTGTTCCTGGTGGTCCATAAAAAATAAGGGATTGGAGCTTATCAGCCTTAATTGCACGGTACAATAACTTATCTGACTTTAATATATGTTCTTGCCCCACGATCTCTTCTAACTTTTTAGGTCGCATTCTAGACGCAAGGGGAGAATCTATATTTTTTTTATTTTCATTAATATAATCGAACAAATCCATTTTATTCACCTCAATTCATTAAGACTCTATTATAACATAAGCAAAACGCCTTGTTGACTTAAATAAGTCATCAAGGCGTTTAAATCTACTTATTAAAATTTTATAAATTAGTTTAAAGCATTTGAGATTCCTACTAATATAAATGCAATGACTAAAATAAAGTTCTCTTTTATAAGCATTTTTTTTGTAAGTTTCACAATTATTCCATTCCCCAATCTTAATAGCTAAGAAATCACTTACTACAAGTGTAATTGCACTAAATGCAACCCACCCTACAACTGTTCAAAAGTCACCTAATATCACTGTTGCTTTGGCATAAAAGGCTAATGCACAAAACCATATAAGCGCAGTTAAAGCCAACTTTCCATAATCTTTTAAACCTGCTTGGCTATAGTCTTTATAGGTTTTATTTTTAAGCATTAAATAGGCTGTATACATTAATTGTGGGATAATACCCCCTATAAGTACAACAATCCATCCTAGCAAACTGGCACTGCTTAGACTTACACCATCTTGCACCGCTACTCCTACAATTGGGTCTGAGTAAATGAAGCCTACATTTAGTATGCCTCCTCCTGTACCCGCTAAAACAGCAATGCCTATCCCTAGCAAAAAGTATGACTGCTTTATATTCAATGCAATTTTGTCCCCCCCCCCCGAATGACTCGTAGTTCATAGGGTGCATCTTCTGCTAAATGCTTAACTTCTACTGTTTCTTCCGGCAACGTAATCGTTTTTCTTACGCCCTCAATTGCTAAGTGCAGTTCCTGTATTTCTCCCGTAAACTTCATCTGAATTTCCTCCTTTTGTTTATCCTATTCTAGTCAAAACAAAGTGATTACTTCCTCAAAATTTAGATCCTATTTCATCTTCGACTTAAGTGGAATCACCATATTCCAAGTATTTTTGCAATCAGATAGCCCTTCTATCCCATCTGATGTTGCAAAAAACATATGTGTCGCTTGCCCCTCCTCAAATAAAATAAATGGACGTTCCAAGTTCCCCATTTGTCGCACTATCCCATCACTCCAAAGTATATTTCTTGAGTACTCTAGCTTATTCTTATGTAAAATCCACTCCAAGCCATCTTCTGAAGTAGCAAAAACACCTCCTCTAGGTTCTCCACATGTATTGCCATTCATATCTTTAGCAATCATTGAAAACTGCCCCTCTTCATTCTGCCAAATAAAAGGGTCTTCTAAATAGAATTCTTTCGGATCATAAAAAGCTTTTTCTGAAATTGCTTGGTAAGGCCCTGTGTAATAAGGTGCCGTTGCAACACTCATTTTCATCAAGTCAAAAAGGAGTGCATTCGTCATATCTTTTGTATAACCCATAGATTTATACATGAGTATCACTGACCCATCAGGCTTTACAACTGGTGCTGGGTTATTCACCATAAAACTATCAAAGCATCTCGGTCTTGTTGTTAAAATAGGTGCGTCAAATCGCTCCCATGGTCCATATACACTATCAGCTATAGCTAGACCTATTCTTTGATTAGAACAAGCCAGAACATGTAAGTCTCCTCCTAGTCTGAGCTGTTCTTTTGAGAATTTCTCACATATTGGATGTGTCGTGCCTACATAGTAAAGCAGATATTTATCTTTATACTTAGTAATAACAGGATTATGAGTTGCTCTGCCATCCCAGTACTGTGCCCCTCTTCTATCTAATACAACTTCTTCAAATGTATAGGGACCCTCTGGTGTGTCAGAAACCGCTCTGACAATTTCTGATCCTACTAACCACCCTGGATGCATAGGTAAGTCTTTACTCCATCTAGATGCAAACATATGATACTTACCATCCTCACCTTTTACAACGCTGCCGCACCACACCCAGTAACCTTCCATACGGAAGCCCCCTTCTAATGGCGCAGGCAACATACAATCTACTAATTCTTCTCCACTAAGTATATGCTTATCTTTCAATTTGCTTTTCCCCTTTCACCTATTGTTTATTTCCTTCATAACATAAAAAGTATCTATCATTCTTAGTTACTCTTCTATTTTATATCACTTACTCTATTTAATTAATTATTTTTAGTATTTTATGTTTTTTATATGTCTATTTTATATTTTTGTTTACATTTAAATTATTTATTTTTACATTTAGATTATCATCTATTGCACATGCAATTTATAAATAGAGTTGACTTTTCTAAACTTTTATCTTACAGTAGTTCTAAATAAAACTACTAAGGTGATAATCATGCATTTTGAAGAAGCACTAACCAAATTAGGTCTAACCCCTATTGAAGCAACACTTTATACAACTCTTTGCAAAAATGGTGCCTTAACAGGCTATGAGGTAGCAAAGCTGTGTGGCATTTCTCGCTCTAATGTTTATGCTGGTCTTTACAGTTTACAAGAGAAAGGCAAATGCTATCTTTTAGACGAAGAACCTAATAAATATATTGCACTTCCAAAGGAAGACTTACTTCGATCTGCTCAAAAAGACTTTTCCAAAGTCTATGAGACATTAGAGACGCTCTATCCTGAGAGCTTACTCCTTTCAGATCCTTATATTACAATTAAAGGCTACCAAAATGTAGTAGATAAAATTACAAATACTATTTTAGATTGCAAGTCTCATCTTTATATTTTGACAACGTCTGACATCTTAGAACAATTTCAGGCTGTCCTAAGTGAGATTAGTACAAGCAAACGAGTCACCATTATTTGTGATTCACATCTAATAATAGGAGAGGCACTTATTCATACAAAAGCCAAGCCTATCCTTGGATTTCATATGATTATGGACACACACTGTGTCATTACTGGAGATCTATCACAGGAATCCTCACAATGCCTTTTTACAACCAATCAATCTCTCGTACGACTTATGCGAGAATCTTTAATTACAGAATTAGAAATGATTCGCCTTACGAATCATTAGGGAGGATTGCTATGCACACTTTACATGGAAACTTTACAAATCAAACTAATTTTTTTGGAGGCAATAATATTTTTGACCTCGTTCAAGAATATGGTTCCCCACTCTACATTTATAATGAAGAAATTTTACGCACGCGCTGTAAGGAAATTAAGAACTTAGTAACTTACGAAAACTTTATCCCTCACTACTCAGTCAAAGCGAATACCAATATTCACTTACTTAAAATCATTAGAGAAGAAGGTCTTCATGCAGATGTTATGAGCCCAGGTGAAATCTACTTAGCTCTTAAAAGTGGTTTCCAACCAGAAGAACTTTTCTTCATTCCCAACAATGTAACCTCTGAAGATATGCGCTATGCTATTGACCACGGTATTTTGATGAGCCTTGACTCACTGTCTCAACTTGAACTTTACGGGACACTTAACCCGGGTGGAAAAGTAGCGATTCGCTTCAATCCAGGGATTGGTGCTGGCCATCATGAGAAAGTTGTAACTGCTGGGAAGAAAACTAAATTCGGGGTAAATCCTGAAGATATCCAGACTGTTAAAGATCTTTTAAAAGAATATGATTTGACACTTGTCGGAATTAATCAGCATATCGGGTCATTATTTATGGACTACGACCCATATATTCAAAGTACAACTTCCATCTTAGAAATTGCTAACCACTTCAAAGATTTAGAATTTATTGACCTTGGTGGCGGCTTTGGTATTCCTTATCACAAACAAGATGGTGAGGCACGTCTTAACATGAGCGCTTTAGGTCAAAAGTTAGATGCAGTCCTTCATAATTTTGCAGAAACTTACGGCAAAAAAATTCAGTTCCAAATAGAACCTGGTCGTTACATTCCATGTGAATGTGGCCTTATCGCAGGCTCTGTAACAAGTCTTAAAGAAAATGGTGGTGTACACTATTTAGGTACAGATGTAGGATTTAATGTGCTTCAACGTCCAATTATGTATGATTCCTACCATGACTTAGAACTCTATAGCACTCATACAACAAGTCAAAGCACACTTCAACCTTTTACTGTAGTCGGAAACATCTGTGAAAGTGGTGATATCTTAGCCAAAGATCGCCTACTTCCTACTCCTTTAGTAGGAGATTTAATTGGTGTATTAGATGCAGGGGCATATGGTTTCTCTATGTCTTCTTCTTATAACCAGCGCCCTCGTACTGCAGAAATTCTTATTACAGAAAATAGTACTGTACGACTTATTCGCAAACGTGAAACTCTAGAAGATTTACTTCGACCAATGCTTATATAAAATTGATTAGCAAAAGCCCCGAAAAGGTCACATTTTTCTGACCACCTTTTAGGGGCTTTTATCTTTATTCTAACAATATACTATTTTTGACCTATTTTACAAATATTTTTTATACTCCAGTATCCTAATTCAACGCTCCTATACATTTCTTCCAACTTATAGTACAATACACATGATTAAGTATATTAAAGGAGATTTCTATGAAAACTTTTGAACTTATTGCCACTTCTACTTTCGGCGTTGAATCTGTAGTGCGACACGAAGTAGAAGAACTCGGCTATGAAATAAATGAAGTTGCAGATGGTAAAATCACTTATGTTGGTGACCTAGAAGCTATTGTCTTGTCTAACCTCTGGCTTCGCAGTGCAGACCGTGTACTTCTTAAAATGGGAGAATTTAAGGCTCTCACCTTCGAAACACTCTTTAATGAGACTGTAGCTATCCCTTGGGAAAATTGGATTACACCAGATGCTAAATTTACTGTCAATGGGAAGTCTGTTAAGTCAGCACTTTTTAGTATTTCAGACTGTCAATCTATTGTAAAAAAAGCAATTGTTACACGTTTGCAAAAAGTGTATGGTATTGAATGGTTTGAAGAAAGTGGTCCAAGCTATACTGTACAAGTTTCTCTACTTAAAGATATTGCTACCCTCACTATCGATACAACCGGTAGCGAAGGACTTCATAAACGTGGCTATCGTGTAAGTAATGTAGAAGCACCAATCAAAGAAACCCTTGCTGCTGCTTTACTTCAAATTAGTTACTGGCAAAAAGGTCGTATTCTTTATGATCCATGTTGTGGTAGTGGTACTTTTGCCATTGAAGCTGCTATGATGGCTAAGAACATTGCTCCAGGCCTTAACCGTTCCTTTGCTTCTTGTGCTTGGCCTCAATTATCTCGTAAAATGTGGCAAGAACTTCGTCAAGATGCAAGGGATCAAATGGACCAAAAAGGTAATCCGATCATCTATGCTTCTGACATCAACCGTAGTGCCATCTTATCGGCCCGTGAGAATGCAGAAGCTGCTGGGGTAGGGGAATGTATCCAATTCTTTGCAAAACCTATTCACAAGACTTCTCTTCCTCATGGAGACTATGGTGTTGTGATTTGCAACCCTCCTTATGGAGAACGTATTAGTACAAGCCAAGAACTTCCTCGTCTTCATAAGGACTTACGTGCTCTTATGGATTCCAATGAAACTTGGTCATTCTACTCTGTAACATCCGCACCTGACTTTGAAAAAGACTTTGGCAAACGTGCTAATAAGAACCGTAAACTCTTTAATGGACGTATTCCTGTTAAATTCTATCAATACTTTGGGCCACGCCCACCAAAAGGTGGCGAAAACTTTAAAGTTGTTGAACCTGTTACAGTGAATCAACCGATTGAAGAATAATACACTCATTAAAGGCCTGTTACTCCATGTAACAGGCCTTTTGCTATTTCTCTA
>NZ_JAVVQU010000036.1:0-5582 GCF_036655075.1 Niameybacter sp.
ACATGACAATTCAGACACAATTCATATAGACCCCACAGATCATTTAAAATGATCTGTGGGGTTAATTTTATAGATTAAAAGTAAAATGCTTTTCCATATATTTCCAAAAATGAAGAATTAAGGTATAATTTTATTATTAAATTCTGATATAAGGGGATGTTTATATGGAGTTTTTGAAAAAAGTACCACTTATTTTATTCATAGTGTTTTTAATTTTTGCATGCTATAATTATACTCTAGAGAATAAGAGAGTCTATGAAGTTTATTCTGTATCAGAGGAAGTCGAGCAGGGGAGTGATATTTTACCAAACAGGTTATTACCAGAAGTTATTGAACAAGAGGATGGGCTTGCAATGGATTGGAAGCCTATTAAAAGGAAAAATAGTTTCAACGAAGAGCTACAATACTATACACCAGAGAATGTGGTGATAGAAGAGGAGGCGATTCGTCTAGTTGCAAAGCGAGAAGCGTTGGAAGATAGAGCCTATACGTCCGCTTTAGTGAAGAGTAGAGAGGCCTATCTCTATGGGTATTTTGAGTTTGTGGTGACACCTCCCAAGGGGACAGGACTATTTCCAGCTATTTGGTTATTACCGCTAGAAGATAAGAGTCTTCCAGAAATCGATATCTTTGAAATGATAGGAAGTGAGCCTTATGAGTTTAGTGGAGTCATTCATTTTGAAGAGGGGGGCAAGCAAAAAAGGGATTTTTTTACCTATACGGTTCCGCCCAAAGAGAAGTATAAGGTGGCATTGAAGTGGACACCAGAGAAATTGAGTTGGTACATAGATGACCAGGTTGTTTTTGAGACTTCCCTTGGGGTGCCCCAAGAACATATGTATATTTTGATGAACTTAGCTGTGGGCGGGAAGTGGCCGGGACCTCCAAATGAGGAGACGATCTTCCCAAGTACCTTTTGTATTGAAGGGATTAACTTAGAGCCTCAGCATAGCAAACTAAGGGAGTAGCATACAGGGGTATCGGGCGTAAGGGAGAGCAAAAGTAAGTAAATAAGCGAGGTGTGAGTTTGGAAAGTGTATTAAGAAAGGAAGAAAAGTATTTAATCAACCTAGTGGATTGTAGACGGTATGAGGATACTTTAGAAAAATTAATGTTGCAAGATAAGCATAATGAGGGGGGAAGGTATACGGTTCGAAGTTTATATTTTGACAGTCTGAATGACCGAGATTTTGTAGAGAAACAACAGGGCCTATCTGTCAGAAAGAAGATCCGTCTACGTATTTATGACCCAAATAGTTTGTATGCGAGCTTGGAGATGAAACAAAAGCAGGGAGAACAGCAAATGAAGCGGTTCTTAAGGATAGCCCGTGAGGATGCAATCTTAATGACTCAAGGGATTTATACACCACTTCTAAAGTATGACCATCCTTTTGCAAGAGAGTGCTATAGTTTGATGAATATAGAGTTTTATAGACCCAAAACGATTGTTGAATATAAAAGAAAAGCTTTTGTGGCGAAGGAAAATAGAATTCGGATTACTTTGGATAGTGACATTCGAGCAACTGAGAGTTGTATGGATCTGTTTGCTGAGCATCTGTCACTGTATCCTGTACTGGATCAAGCGCATATCGTCATGGAGATTAAATATAATGGGTTTTTACTCAATTATATTAAAGACTTGGTGAAGGATGTCAATAGGAGTAGTTTGTCTGTAAGTAAATATTGTCTAGGAAGAAATATAAGTTTTAATTAAATAGATGGAGGCAGTAGAATGAGAGAATATTTGAGTAATGTATTGGAAGGTGGACAAGTATTATCGATAGAAGAAGTGCTAGGAAATATACTCATAGCAACGGTGATAGGACTTGTTATTTATTTATCTTATTGGATTACCCATGTGGGAAGTGTGTATAGCAAGAAGTTTAATGTGTCACTGGTCATGCTTACTTTGCTGACTGCAACAGTTATGATTATTATAGAGAGTAATGTGGCTTTATCATTAGGGATGGTAGGTGCCTTATCTATTGTGCGTTATAGAACGGCTATTAAAGATTCAAGGGATACTGCCTATATTTTTTGGGCTATTATTGTAGGGATTTGTTGTGGAACAGGTGGATATATCATTGCGGCTATAGGTACAGGGGCTGTATTTATATTGCTCCTTTTACTTGGGCGTGTCAAAAATGACAACCGTATGCTCCTTGTCATTCGAGGGACAAGAGAAAAGAGTATGGAAATAGAAGCAATTGTATTTAAAGTTTTTGAGAACAAGGCGAAGCTGAGAGTCAAGAATTCAACAGAAAGCTCTATTGAGTTTATTTATGAGATTTCTAAGCAAAGTTATGATAAGTCCCATAAGCATACTCCTGATTTACTAGGTCATGTGTATGCACTGGGTGGTATTGAGTATGTCAATATTGTGGTACAGAATGATGAGATCGTATAGGAGCCTAGTTATAGGTGCTATTATAGGGATGGCGAGTCTATCTGTGTGGGCCTATACTTGGACAGAGTCTAGCAGTGTGCGTATACATCAGCACTTACAACCAGGCAAAGTGGAAGGGTGTACCCATGATGAGACTGTCTTTTGTACCCACTTGCCAATTGTCAGTATCAAGACCAATGGGCAAAAGCTAGAGACACAAAAGGTAGGAGATGACAAGCGAGCTTATCGCGTGTCTAATGAAATTATAGGAGAGATAAGTGTCATAGACAACCCGTCTACTTATAATCATCTTGAGGATGAAAGGGCTGTACATACAAGGACTAAACTCAAGTATAGAGGCAATAGTTCTATAAAATTTGATAAGAAGTCTTACAAGTTAAACTGGATTCATGAGGATTTATCCGAGAATAGGGATGAAGACTTTCTAGGGATGGGTAGGCATGATGAATGGGTATTGAATGGGCCTTTTTTAGATAAAACATTGATAAGAAACTACATGTGTATGAATATTGCTGGTGAAATCATGGAAAGTACACCTGATGTACGTTTTTGTGAGGTGTTTGTAGATGAGATGTATCAAGGGGTTTATGTAGCCATGGAAAATGTGGCAAAGGATATAGACCGTGTGGATTTGACAACATATAAAAAGGGTGACCCTTTTACGAGCTATATTGTCCGCGCAGATAGACAAAGGGGGCTGCCAGAAGAACTCAATAACTTTACACACTATGCCAATAGAATGGAAAGGGATACGGCACTTGAAGTGATTTACCCTCGTGAGGTAGTCGATATGCCAGAGCTAAAAACATTTATAGAGCGAGATCTTTCTAAATTTGAAAAAGCCTTATATTCCTATGATTATGATGATAAGGCCTATGGTTATCGACAGTATATTGATGTGGAGAGTTTTGTGGATTACTTCATTATTAATGAGTTTTTTAAAAACTATGATGCAGGTGTTTTTTCTACTTATTTGTATAAGGATATAAGAGGCAAATTACATATAGGCCCTGTTTGGGACTTTAATAATGCAGCGGATAACTTCATAGAGGTTGCATTAGATGAAAAGGGCATACAGATGGTCCAAAGAAATTGGTATTTGATGCTGATGAAAGATGAGGACTTTGTAGAAGCTGTCATTAGACGCTATGACAAGTTGCGTGAAGGTTGGCTCAACGAAGAAGTACTTTTAAACTATATAGATGAGACAGTAGGCTTCTTAGGAGAAGCGACTGAGCGAAACAACGTTGTGTGGGGCTATAGTTTTGACCCTACAAAGGTGAGTAGTGCCAGTCGCTTAAAGCCTATAGAAAGAAATCTAACAAGTTATGAGATGAGCATCTCACAGCTTAAGAACTTTATTATCCAGAGAGGGAGATGGCTGGATCAGCATATACATACGTTGAGGCAATATGCACATGAATCTAGAGTGAAGCAATTTAATCACTAGATAGAGGAGGCAAAGAGTGAAAAAATTTATAATGATGGGTTTAGCTTGTATCATACTCTATCTTATAGGAGACTATCTATACTATGATACAAACTTATATTCTTTTAGAACAGAACAAGAAGTGACCAGTCAGACCAAGACCATTGGCAAAACTATTTATTTAGAGCAAGAGGGACAATTTGAACCTTTTGAAATCAAAGGCGTCAATATGGGTGTCGGTATACCTGGACACTATGCCACTGAGTATGCCATCAGTAAAGAGACGTATATGAGGTGGTTTAAGTACATACAAGAGATGGGTGCAAATACTATTCGTGTCTATACTATTTTGGCAGATGCGTTTTATGAAGCAGTTTATGAATATAACAAAGAGAATGAACAACCTCTGTATATTCTTCATGGGTTGTGGGTCAATGACTATGTGCAAAATTCTCATAAAGATGCCTATGATAAGGACTTTTTAGATGTTTTTATAGAAGATGGCAAGGATTTGATTGACGTCATACATGGTCGGAAGAAGCTGGCACTAGGAAGTGGACGAGAAAATGAACGCTATAAAAGAGACATTTCTCCTTGGGTAATAGGCTATATTTTAGGTGTAGAGTGGGAAGATGTGACAGTAGTCTATACAGACCATATGCAAGTAGAGAACAATCACTATGTCGGTGACTATATGTATACGACAGAGGATGCTACCCCTTTTGAGGCCATGCTTGCCCAGGTAGGTGATACAATGATTGCATATGAAACCAAGCGATATGGTACACAACGCTTGATGGCTTTTTCCAACTGGCCGACAACAGATCCTCTAGAGTATGGAGAAGAGGTACTCAAGCGCTTTGATAAAATAGCGAAGGTAGATGTGGAACATATTCAAATGACAGAGGCCTTTCGAGGGGGAACTTTTGCTTCCTATCATATCTATCCTTACTTTCCAGATTATCTAAAATATGAGAAAGATACGACGCTTTATAAAGATCAAACAGGTCAAATGAATACGTATCAAGCGTATTTGAAAAAGATTAATGACCATCATACCATGCCTGTGATTATCAGTGAATTTGGTATACCAACCTCTCGCGGAATGGCATCAAAAGATATCAATACTGGGCGTAATCAGGGCAACATGTCAGAAGATGACCAAGCAGAGGCATTGGTGACATGCTATGAGGATATTAAGGCAGCAGGGTGTGCAGGGTCTGTCGTATTTAGCTGGCAAGATGAATGGTTTAAGCGTACATGGAACACTATGCATGGAGTAAATCTGCAACATACTGCGTATTGGAGTGACTATCAAACCAATGAACAGTATTTCGGCCTGCTCTCTTTTGACCCGGGCAAGGAGCAAAGTATTTGTTATGTAGATGGAGACATCGCAGAGTGGAGCGTAGCAGATAGGGTCTTTGAAACGGAGGACCTGGCACTTTCTATGAAGTATGACGAGAAATTTATCTATTTGCTTGCCTATAAAAAAGGCTTTAAGGAAGATGAAAGGTTGTACATCCCAATAGATACGACACCTCAATCAGGGAGTCGATATGAGGAGAGAAGCGGATTGAAGTTTGACCGTGCAGCGGACTTTGTACTTGAAATCGATGGCAGAGCGAACAGTCGTGTATGGGTACAGGAGCGATACGAAGTTTTAAGAGCGATGTATGCCGAGGAAACGGAAGGGATCAATGCTTATGAGACACCCCCAGCGCCAGATAGTAGCGTGTTTAAACC
>NZ_JAVVQU010000036.1:5682-21134 GCF_036655075.1 Niameybacter sp.
CTATGAAACAGGTTTACTGACTTATGGTAATGCCAATCCGTATGAAGAAGGCTACAACTCATTAGCTGACTTTTGCTTTAGTGGAGACTATGTAGAAATCAAGCTACCTTGGCAGTTGTTAAACTTTTCTAATCCTTCCAAGATGATGATTCATGATGACTACTATAAGCACTATGGGGTAGAAGAGATACCGATTAAGAAAATGTATGTAGGGATTGGAACAGCGTCTCAAGAGACACCTATTACGCTCAAAGCTTTTAATTTAAAGGGCTGGTCCAACAAACCTACCTATCATGAAAGGCTCAAACCTGCCTATTTTGCCATGCAAGAGCTGTGGCGTGAGGAGGATGAGTAGATGGCTGTTGAGAAGTTAACTTTTTTGTATATATATATATGTTTATGTATTATACTTTTTACTATTTTATTTAGTATATATGTCAAATGGCAGTCCAAAGTAAGTAAGAAGCACAAGCAAGTTTTACGAGAGCTTTTAACTGTGCCAAGTGGGGACCAAGAGGTACAGCAGCATTTGAAACAACAACTCTTGAATAAGCTTAAGAAGATAGCCTATTTAACCGCTTTTCATGAGACACTCCTAGAACTAGAAGCAGAAAAGGTGCATGTGGACTGGATGATGCTTGGTGAGGTCATGAGTGAGCTGGCATACCAGCATCCTTATAGGCAAGTTGAGAAAAAAGCTTACTTTGCCCATGTGATTTATTTTCTGGATTTGAACCAAAGGATGAAGTCCGATACGCCCCAAGCACACGCCATGAGGGCAAGACTGAGTCAATGTGTGATGGCCTATGCGTGGGAGGACTCTATTTATATAAGAGAGAATGCTTTGAAGGCTATTATAAGTTTGGGGATAGAGGAAGATGTGCTCAAGGTTCTTAGCATCTTAGATCAGCAAGAAGATGTGTGTCGTGAGAAGGTGGTACAAGATCACTTATTAAACTTTACAGGGTCTCATCAAGTATTGGCAGATAGCCTTTATCAAAACTTAGGAAAGTTTATGCCAACGACACAGGTGGCTATTGTCAATTATTTAAGACTGCTTCCCAAAGGATGCATCCAACATGAGCATTACTGGAAGGGTTTCTACGAGCTACTAAGTGACGAGAAAAAGGATAAGGAAATCCGGCTAGCGCTTATACGTTATTTTAAGAAATATATCTATAGCCCAGTGCGTACGACTTTAATGCAATATGTCCAGTGTGTAGATGAGGACAAATGGGAATTTGCAGTAGTGGCTGCCATGAGCTTGGAGGGCTATGAGGGTGAAGAAGAAAAAGATGTATTGGTACAGGCACTGACCTCTAGCAATTGGTATCTACGCTTAAATGCAGCAGAGAGCTTGGTAAACAAGGGATATAGCTATCAGGAAATCGCGGGAAATAGATTAGATGACTATGCAACAGATATGATTGCTTATAGAATACAAATTAAAGCAATGCAAAAAAGGAAGGCAATACAAGAGATTAAAGCAATGCAAGAAGGGAAGGTGGTAGAGGGATGACAGAGTGGCTGAAAGAAGTTTTTCAATACATCGATTTATTTTTTGTACTCTATCTGTTAGGTTATTCGACCTTCTTACTTTTATCTGTTACAGTCGGTGCTACGGCGTTGTATGAGCAACAGAAAAAGAAAAAGCTGTATAACTTTATTGATAAAGATCATTATATACCTGTGTCCATTGTTGTACCAGCATATAATGAGCAAATCACAGTAATCGATACTGTAAAGTCCTTATTAGAACTAGATTATACTTTGTATGAGGTGATCGTAGTAGATGATGGCTCAACAGATGATATGCGTGAGCAGTTGATTGAACATTTTCAGATGGAAAGGGTTTATAGACCGATAAGAAAGAAAATCTTGTGTGAAGAAGAGCATGCCATGTATATGACCTATGCACACAAAATACCTATTACGCTTATTTGTAAAAAGAATGGTGGCAAAGCAGATGCTCTAAATATGGGGATTAATGTAGCAAAATACCCATACTTTGTCTGTATGGATGCAGACTCTGTCTTGCAAGCGGATGCACTACGCAATCTTGTAAGACCTATTTTAGAAGAAAAAAATGTCATTGCATGTGGAGGACTTATACGGATCTTAAACAATGTAGTCCTTGAGAAGGGCAAGGTTATAAACTATGGTCTCCCTAAAAACAAACTAGTAGGGATGCAGATAATAGAATATGATAGAACCTTCTTAGCCTCTCGACTTTTGTTTGATAAGTTTAATGGGAATTTGATTATTTCTGGTGCATTTGGCTTATTTAAGAAAGATCTCGCCATTGCGGTGGGAGGGTATGACAAGCAGACTGTAGGTGAAGATATGGAACTTGTTGTCAGGCTACATGCTTTTTGTAAGGCCAATCAAATACCTTATCAAATCAAATATGCAACCGATGCAATATGTTGGAGCCAGGCACCAAACACGCTGAAGAATCTTGTCAAACAAAGAAGAAGATGGCATAGAGGTTTATTACAAAGTATATTGGCACATAAACATATCTTCTTCAATGTCAGATATGGAGGCGTTGGCCTCGTTTCCTTATTGTACTTTTTAATCTATGAGTTGCTAGCACCGTATATAGAGCTCCTTGGTATTGGGAGTATGATTATTGCAATACATTTTCGGCTATTCAATGCCTCGTTTATGATTTACTTCCTGCTTATGTACATGGTGTTTGGTATGGTCATGTCCCTAACGGCGTTTATCTCAAGTATTTATGCTATACATAAGCCACTTAAGGCAGGTGAAATACTTAAGGCAATAGGCTTATGCATCCTTGAAAGTAGTCTTTTAAGAAGCATCCTATTTTGGGTTCGACTCACAGCATTTGTAGGCTATAAGAAGAAGAGGCTTGAATGGGATGCAATTACAAGACATGAAATTACAAGACATGAAAGCCATAAGCCTTATGTAGAAGAGATGTAGGCAATCAATCACATCCTAATTTTAACGATGCATTTTAAGATTTTTGTACCGATTACCACCAACACAACACTTAGGCAAATCCCAAGCACGTCTTTTCCAATGTCCACAAATTGAAAGGATCTTCCGAGTGAACGCAGTTGTAGGGTTTCATCCAGTAGAGCAGCTACGCAGCCAATAAGAAAGGTAGCTCGGCTAGCATACAGGAGTGTTCTACGTTGACACAAGAAACAAAGCATGCAAATACAGCCTAAAATGAAGAATAAGCTAAAGTGTGCCAGTGCCCGTATGGTGCCGTTACTAGGGGGTGTGAGAGTGGTAAGCGTTTCTACTTGTTCAACAAGGGTAGAGACAAGTGCGGTCACTTGTTTACTGAGTGCAGATGAAGTTGGTGCATCTTGTAGGGAAAAGCTAAAGATAAAGCAAATCATACCGGTAATGAGTATGACACTTAAGATAGAACGATATTTCATAAGATAAACCCTCCTAAAAAGATAGGATAATCATACAATAGAAGTGGGCTTTTGTCTAACTGCTTTGAGCTTATGTTTATACAATATTAGCAACTATGACTTTTGTCATGGTAAATATTGTGATATAATGTCTAGGATAATGTACTATATTTAGAGGGGTGTAATATTATGTCAGAACCAATCTTAGTCATCATGGCAGCCGGAATGGGTAGTCGCTATGGTGGACTTAAGCAAATTGATCCAGTGGGGGCACATGGTGAACTTATCATTGATTTCTCCATTTATGATGCAATGAAAGCAGGATTTAAAAAAGTTGTTTTTATTATTAAAAAAGCGAACGAAGCAGACTTTAAGGAAGCTATCGGTGAGCGTGTATCTAAATTGATTGAAGTGGATTATGTCTATCAAGAGTTAGACAAGTTACCAGAGGGGTATACTATTCCTAAGGAGCGCGAGAAGCCTTGGGGGACAGGCCATGCTATCCTTTGCTGTAGGGAACTTGTAGACCAACCTTTTGCAGTGATCAATGCAGATGACTACTATGGCCAAGAAGCGTTTAAAGTGATTTATAACTTCTTAAAAGAAGCGCAAGATGATTGTCACTATCGCTATGCTATGGTAGGCTATACACTTAAAAATACATTGACAGAAAATGGTCATGTAGCACGTGGGATTTGTGAGTTAACGAAGGATTACAAGCTTCAATCTATTTGTGAGCGTGTACATATTGCCCACCACGAGGGGCAAGTTCAGTTCTTAGAAGAAGAGACATGGACACCTGTAAGTGAAAACAGTATTGTTTCTATGAACTTATGGGGCTTTACACCAAGTATCTTTGGTGAGTTAGAAGCACAATTTAAGCCATTTTTAGACCAAGCACTTGTAAGTAATCCACAAAAGGCGGAGTTCTTCTTACCTTCTGTAGTGGATGCACTGATTCAAGCAGACCAAGCCAGTGTAGATGTGCTTCATTCTAAAGATAAATGGTATGGTGTTACTTATAAGGAAGATAAACCTTCAGTTGTGAAGGCGATTCAGACTTTACAAAATGAGGGTGTATACCCAACAAACATTTGGGAAGGAAAATAGACATGGAAGCTTTGGTTAAACAATTTCAGTTTGAGGGAGAAGTTATAGCAGTAGGACCTACTGGTAATGGACATATCAATGATACATTTTTAGTGACGACAACTGTGAGAAAATACATTCTCCAACGTATTAATACAAATATTTTCAAAGAGCCTGTACCACTTATGGAAAGCATCATGAAAGTGTGTGCCCACTTGCATCAAAAGATTGAAGCAGTAGGTGGAGATACAGAGCGTGGTGTACTCACTGTTGTGCCAACGGTAAATGGGGAGAGCATCCTCCAAGATGAAGCGGGAGATTACTGGAGAGGGTATATCTTTATTGAAAATACTGTGTCTTACGACATTGTGCCAAACAATGAAGTCTTCTACAACTGTGCCAAAAAGCTAGGGGAGTTCCAAAGACTGCTTTCAGACTTTGATGCCTCTACACTTTTTGAGGTAATTCCTAACTTCCACAACACCAAGAAGCGTTTTGAAACCTTCCAAGAAGTGTTGGCGAAGGATGTGTGCCACCGTGCAGCAGACATTCAAGCAGAAGTAGACTTTGTACGCGCTCATGAAAAAGATGCAGCGAGCTTAGTAGACCTCTACGAAGCAGGCAAGTTGCCACTTCGTGTAACCCATAATGATACCAAGATTAACAACATCATGATGGATGCAACAACTCATGAAGGTGTATGTGTCATTGACCTTGATACGGTTATGCCAGGGCTTTCTGCCTATGACTTTGGTGATGCCATCCGTACAGGGGCAACTTCTGGTGCAGAAGATGAGTTAGACTTAAGTCTTGTAAACTTCATGCCAGACCGTTTTGAAGCTTTTGCAAAAGGCTTCTTAGAAGAGGTAGGCGAAAGCTTTAATAATGAAGAGATTTATTCTCTCCTTATTGGTGCCAAAGTCATTACCCTTGAAACAGGGATTAGATTCCTAACAGATTACTTAGATGGTGACAACTACTTCAAGATTCACCGTCCAAATCACAACTTAGACCGTGCCCGTACCCAGTTTAAGTTAGTACAAGATATGGAAGCTCAGTGGGCATCCCTTGAACAATTAGTGCAACAATTTATGCACGCATAAAATACTCCTAGTAGGAAGTCTCTATCCAAGACTTTTTACTAGGAGTATTTTTTGTGAAATTAATTGTAATAAAATCTGAAAACTTGATGAAATATACATAAATTATGTTATAATAGAATGGTAAATAAAGGAAAATTTAGGTAAGTGTAGGGGAGTTGATTGGTGTTGTTAAAAAATATGAGCATGACGAAGCTATTGGTGCTGTATCGTTATAGCTCTTTGATACTCACATCTGTTTTTTATATAGTGGGGGGAGAAGTACATAGGCTAGACAATACTTTGATGATTATTTTGTGGACAGCACTGACTGCTGTTGCTGGGCATTATCTATATAGTCAAAGTAAAGGGAATAAGCAAGAAATAGGTGTCATTATTCTTCTGGAAATGGTGGGGAACTGTACCATCCTTATGTTTTCGGGAGGTCTACATAGTCCTTATATGTGGTATGTGCTCAATACCATCATTATGGCGGGTATTGAGTTTGGCACACCTTATCTATGGGGCATTGCGCTAGGGTATATCGGATGTATGGTGGGATGCTTTTATGGTATACAAGCAGGTAGTCAGAAGCTTTTGCATATTGGGCTACAAGAGCTTAATCTGTTGGTAGGCTTTGTACTTGCTGCCTTTATGGTACAGCTTTTGATTGGGCATTTGAAGGCACTTGAGCAGAAGAATGATGAGGTGCAGGAGTGCTTGGATTATACCTTGAAGATCTATAAAACGATTTATCTTTTTACGACGCAAGAGGACAAACAAAACTTGATTCAAGCTATACTGAGCCATCTGCAACAAGTGAGGAGACTACCTGTTGGCATTTATTTAGATTTTATGGACCATGGGGAAACGATGACCCCCAATTCCTATGGAATAGAGCAAGCAGAGCTGGAGGCACTTATGTCTCATATCGAGCGATCCCAATTGATGAAAGAATATAAAACAGGTAAGGAAAGGGTGTTGCACTTTGAAGGAGGGTATCTCGGCATCCCTGTACAGTATACTTACAATGTTTTTGGTATGCTGCTAGTGAAAGAAGGGTGTAGGTTTGAGGAACTCAAGTTTATTGCCTATGTAGCAGGTATGATGCTGAAGAAGATTGAAATGGAGGAGTTGAACGAGCAGCTTCTTATAGGCCATGAGCAAAACAGAATTGCCAATGAGATTCATGACAGCGTGATTCAACAATTGTTTGGGGTATCTTGCAAACTTTATAATATGGAAAAGAAAGCTTATTCTCTAGGTGGAGAGGCTATGGCTGGGGAGCTAAAGGATTTGCGAGCAACAGTAACAGGGACAATGGCAGATTTGCGGGCTACGATTTATGGAATGAGTTGGAACAAGAAGGGTAAGAACAACTTGATCCAGAAGCTGGAAAGCTTCATTCAAACGATGGAGAGAATGCATTCTTTAAAAATAGATTTAAATGTAAAAGGGAACTTAAATAGCTTGAGCCTAGAGGTGCAAAAGGCACTGTACCGCGTCTGTTGTGAAGGGGTCGCCAATGGGATTAAGCATGGGCATGCAACCTATATTGTAGTGAGTTTCAATGTAGATACGAATGGACTTAGCTTAAGTATACAAGATAATGGGCAAGGGTTTGATTATAACCAGGTGGTAGCTAATAATAAGTTGGGCTTAGGGGTTAAGAATATGGAACAGCTCATTCATCAGATACATGGGGACTTGATGATTGATTCCACACCGGGGAGTGGTACTATCCTTTATGCCCTGATAGCGTGTTGTAAAAGTAGAGAAGCTGTATAGCAGGAGGGGGATTGTATGAAGTTATTAGTCGTAGATGACCATGAAATTGTAAGAAAAGGCTTAATTGCCATGTTAGAAGGAGAGCATGAGTTTGACCAAATACAAGAGGCGGGGACGATGGAAGAGACCAAGAAAATGCTCACCATCGATACACCAGACATTACACTAGTGGATGTGAATTTGAATGGGCAAAATGGGTTGGATTTGATAGAGGAGATGGGTAGCAAAAAGCTTGCTACCAAGTTTGTCGTATTCACCTCATCTTCTAGAAAAGGAGACTTTAACAGAGCCAAGGCATTGGATGTCGATGGTTATATTTTAAAGGACTCCAATGTAGAAGACATTATCTATGCCATCAAAGCTGTAGGGCGAGGGCGCAAGTTCTATGATGAAGAGATGACAAGACAAGACCAGCCAGACGAAAGGAGTAAGACTTTGGAAAGTCTTACAGATAGAGAAAGAGAAATTTTTGTAGAAATAGGAAGGGGCCTTACCAACGCTCAGATTGCGGACAAATTGTTCATTACAGAAAACACAGTGAAAAAACATATTACTAGCCTACTCGGCAAGCTTGGCGTAAAGAACAGGACAGAAGTCGCCCTCTATGCCATGAAGCTATGGAGACGAAAAGGGGAACTCGATTAATAGTTACATCTACTACTTTAGGAGTATAGAAAATAGTACCTTAGGAGCAAGGGAAAAAAGAGATATTATTCTAAAATGAGAGTAGGAAAAAATAAGGAGGGACACAATGAGTAGGAAGAGTAAGTATAAAATCTTTAACACGTTTAGTGGTATGCTTGCCGTAGCAGCTGGTGTCATGATGTTATCAGGTGTAGGCTATGCCAGTTGGTCAGATACACTTACGGTGGCGGCTAAAGTGAGTACAGGTAACGTGAGAGTAGAAGGCGTAGTCAATGCATATGGACAAATAGGTGAGTATCCTCTACACAAAAACAATGGAAGTTGGCCAGGGGATTTGTATTGTCAACAGGGGGAGGCATGCACCTTTGCACATTGGTGGCAAGAACAAGATTCAAGCATTTTTATAGACAATCAACACGTAAATACAGGACCTATTACAATTGAAAATTTGAGTCTAGATGTAGGTACATATGAAGACGAAATCATTTATACAGGGACAGCAGACCTTGTAACTCGGGTGAAAAATACAGGTGCAGTGCGTGCACAGGTCCGTTTGAACGAGGCAGAGCATGGCTATAAAAATACATGGATTAAGCTTTCTGCACCAATGATTAACCATGAGAGTGACCCAAATAGTAGGAGCACGCTTGCTCAAGGGATCGTTGAAACAAGGCATACGGGGTTTGCTGTAGAGAAGAATGGGGTCAAACAAAGTATACAGCCCGGTGGCAGTTTTGAACTCAGTCCTGGAGAAGAGGCAGAGGTGAGACTCCTTGGCTGTGAGTTGAAAACGATTGGGAAAAACAATGATCCAGATTATGATGCCTCACAGCTCAATTTAGAACAGCTGAGGATTGAAGCACAAATAAGTTTTGCTTATCAAGACCCTACAGGATCTTGGTATGATAACACTTGCAATAGCTTGTTTATCAATAGAGCAGTAAGTCATACTGAAATGCCTGTATATCAAGGATGCACCCAATGTGATACAACATGTAAGGGATACTACATCCCTTGTACAGTAGGTGAAACGTGTGGTGCACCTGGACAATGTAGCAAACCTAAGCATTGTAATGGATTTTGTCCATGCTTTAAAGGGGGTAAGCCAGATAAAACACAAGAGGATATCGCATCAGAACAACCAGCAGTACCAGGAGTGCCAGAGGTAGATGAAGGCATAGTAACGCTCCCAGCAGTACCAGGAGTGCCAGAGGTAGATGAAGGCATAGTAACGCTCCCAGCAGTACCAGGAGTGCCAGAGGTAGATGAAGGCATAATAACCTTTCCAACAGAGGGTGGCAATGCAATAGGTAGCAACCCTACTAAAAGATATATAGATTGAATAAAAAACAAGAGGATGAACAGATGGAGACAATACAAAATGGGTATAAGAAAATAAGTATAGGACTAATAGCTGTTTTACTCGGCTTATATATAATGAAATATACGGATTTACTCAGTTTTATAGATAATACCTTACTGAGTTATTGGATTATACCTGGGATATGGTGTGTTGTTATTGTCTTGTACTATACCCGCATGCCCAGGACCCATACGCTGGGAAAGTTGAAGTTTAGAGGGACAGTATATGCATGGGCATTTAACTGCGGGGCATTATTTATAGGTGTAAATCTATTGGCAGGATTTATACAAGAATTTGGAAAGAGCCCTTATAGTCATAGTTTGAAGGCTATAGGGATGAACATGTTAGTGGTAGGTTCTGCATTGGTGGGTAGGGAATGTATCAGATCCTATCTGGTCAATGTGTTTTATAAGAAGAAGCAGGTTTACTTTTGGCTTATTATAGGGGTTATGACGGTGACCCATATGAATGGGTTTCAAAATACTGATTTGAAGGACATAGAAAGTCTCACGATCTTTTTGGCACAACAAGTGGGGCCAGAAGTCTTTGAAAATATATTGGCGACCTATCTGGTTTTATATGGGGGGCCCCTAGCTTCTATTATTTATTTAGGGATGATAGAAGGTTTTGAATGGTTGTCACCTATACTGCCTAACTTGGATTGGCTTGCCAAGTGTCTTATAGGTATAAGTATTCCGCTAATAAGTAGTGCCTTTATTTCTAACAGTTACATGAAACTTGCTAAGTACACCAAAAGTTATGGCGACCAAGGGGAAAGCCTATGGAATTGGTTACCGACAGCTACGATATGTATTTTATGGATTTGGTTTACAGTAGGTGTATTTCCAATCTACCCCTCGGTGGTTGCCACAGGAAGCATGATTCCTATGATTGATCCTGGAGATGTAATCCTAGTTGATAAAATAACCACGGTAGAAGAGATAGACCAGTTGGCAGTAGGCGATGTGATTCAGTTTAAACGAGAGGATATCTTGATTAGTCATCGCGTCATTGACATTGTAGAAGAAGAGGGACAGAGGCGATATAGGACTAAAGGGGATAACAACTCTAGTGAAGATAGTGAACTTGTCAAAATGGAAGATGTAAAAGGGACCATTATACATGTCATACCTAAGATAGGTTGGCCTACTTTGATTTTTAAAAGTGATAACCCAGATATTCTGGATGAAGTTGAGTTCTAGAAGAAGTTGAGTTCTAGAATGAGGTAGAAAAGGGGAGAAGTATGAAAAGGAGAAAACTAATAGGCATCACGATTATTACGGCATCTATTTTATTGCAAGTAGGTTATGCCACCACAATAGGGCAAAGTACGAGTACAGTAAGTACCAAGGCGCTAGCGGTAGACTTTTTGCCACATCCTATTGTAACACATGATGAACATATAGAAGTGCAGACAACAGTGAGTCAAGGTGTTGTAGATATTGTCACCAATAACCTCTATCCAGGCGGCAAGTTTGGTGTATGCGCGACAGTAGAAAATAGTGGCGAATATAGTGCAGTGATTACGGATGTCAAACTGATAGAAAAAGAAGGAGAGGGACTTTCTCATGAACTCTTTGAGGCCCTTGTAGGTTATAAGGACAACCAAAGTATCGAAGACTATAGCCATTATTTGCAACAGACTTATGTCAGTAAAGTATTGAAAAAAGGAGAGACTTTGGATATTCCTTTAGAAATGGGTATGGCAGTAGAAGAAACAGGCCTTCAAAATGAAAGTACACAATTTAGTCTTGTCTTACAGTTTAAGCAAGAAGAGGGTGAGGGCGGCGGTGGCTCTGGTGGAGGAAGTGGCGGTGGAAGCGGTAGTGATGGTGGTGGCTCCGACCAAGATAAGGTCACTCCAGATGAGGAAACGACAACACCAGAAACAGACCCTACTTTGCCTGAACCAAGTCAGCCAGAGCTCGGTCAACCAATAGAAGAAAGTGTCATGCCGGAAGCAGAGCCTACTCAAACGGAAGAGAGTATAACACCAAAAGAAGAGTCTGTTTTACCAAAAGAAGAGCCTATTTTACCACAAGGTGGCCTACTGCCTAAGACAGGTGGCATTACACCACTTCTTGTATATGGACTGGGTATTGTGCTTTTAGGTGGTGGCATTATGATTTATAGAAAAAAAGATGAATAGCTGATCAATACCCTGATGACTATACAGAAATAGCCATCAGGGTGATTGGGATAGAGTCATTTTACAAAGGGGAGAAGCGCTGTGAAAAAGATAAAAATGCCAGTGATGGTGAAGTATGTAGCAAGTGCACTCATAGTGATAGGCATCATTGGATTAGGCATGCAAGCTATAAAAGAGCGTAAAAATATAGAAGTTGAACAACAAGAAAAGGTTTATTATGAATATACATCGGGTACAGATATTAACTATGCAGTCAATTTAATCCCGAATATACTCTATGAAACGGAAAAGCTGTATGAAGGGGAAACCTATATTAGCGAATTTATTAAAAGCATTAACGTTAACTTCAAAATCAACTTTAAAGGGTCAGAAGCTGCCAAGGTAAAGGGACACTATGGTATAACTGCCCAAATGGCAGGGTATAACATTCAACAAGAGGAGAAAAAAGATATCTGGACTAAAAACTTTGAATTGGTTCCGAACACATCCTTTGAGCAACAAGATCTGTGTGAGCTACAAAAGGTGGTGTTCATAGACTATCATCAATATAATACATTGGCTAAGGCGATTATAGAGGCCTCTAAAGTGAACTTGCCTGTAGAGTTACGCATTAGTATAGAAGGAGAAATGGTAGCAGATACAGCCTATGGCCCTATTACCCAACCCATAACCAGTACATTGGTTATTCCTCTTGGTAATCCTTACTTTAGTATCTTAAAGGAAGGGGAGGGGATCACAACAGAGGTGCTGAAAGACGTTGTAGAAGTCCCACTTCCTTCTAATCCTACAAGTATGCGCCTGATGATAGCAGGTATAGTCTTGCTCGTTGCACTCCTTATCGGCTTGTGGATACTCACCACCCAGCCTGATGCACTAGACTTGAAAAGAAAACAAATTCAAAAAATACTTACACAGCATAGTAGTCGCCTCGTAGCAGTGGATGCCCTCCCAGAAGATCAGGATAAGATTACTTATGAGGTCAAAAATATAGATGACTTAGTCAAAATAGCGGATGAATTAGAGAAACCTATCCTCTATGCCTACAATAGGAATATACTCAAAATCAACCTATTCTACGTGATGGACAAGGACATGAGATATATTTATAGAATTCTAGAGGAACCTAGCAAACAAGCGTTCAATGAATCCCTATGTGAAACAATCGGCACAACCCTTGGTGAAGCTGCCAGTGTGGAAAGCATAGATTCAATAAAGGATGACATCAATTAAACAAAAGCACTTGATACAAAACAAGTACTTGATACAAAAAAATAGTCTCATCTACTACTTTGGTGGTAGATGAGACTATTCTTTTGTATGATGTAAAAATATGGATTAAAACCTATAATTAGGTTATAGAAGCACAAAAATAAAAAGTAGAAAAATAAAAAGTAGAAAAATAAAAGTACAAAGGGGAATTAGAAATGAAGAAAACAAAATTTATCGTAGGGGCTTTAGTATTATCAATGGGATTAGTAGGAACAGGCTACGCGTTATGGAATGATACTTTAGAAATCAAATCAACTGTAAATACAGGGAACTTCAATGTACAATTTGAAGGAATAACTAAAAGTTTCTATTATCAAAATGATACGAATGAAATGAAATCCTATGATCCTACAAACAATAAATTTGTTACAATGGGCCAAGACACCCGAATAGTAGAGCAAACAGGTGTAGGCGGTGTAGAAGTAGATAATGCAAGTGATGTTATTACATTTGATGTAAGCAATTTAGTACCAGGTGGTATGGTTCAATTTGATACAGTAATTAAAAATACTGGTGATGTAGCAGCAGTGCTCAAGGAAGTAACTGCAAGCAGCGTAGGCATAAGTTACTCAGAGGAGTTAAAAGAAAAGTTGCACATGAGTATTACAGCTAGGGATACCACCCAAGATCCAAATGAACGTGTGAATATTTTACCATATGAATGGGTGAAAATAGGGGAGATTCCTTATACAATAAAAGTTGCTGAAGATAAGGAACAAACTATATTATCATTAAATCAAAGCCCAGAAGATCAAATTAACTTAACTGTAGCCTTTAAACTTGATAAAGATGCTGAAAATGATACACAGGGTAAAGATGCTACAGTTGAAATCAAATTAAACTTTGAACAACTTTTACAATCAGCTACAGGAAAATAATGCATTAGAAATCTAAAATAACCACTGATTATTCCACGTAATCAGTGGTTATTTTAAAGTAAGATAGAGAGGGGAGAAAGGACATGAAGCAGCATAAGAATAGGAAGAAAGTCCTAGCGTGGCTGATGATGCTAGTGGGTATGATTTTGATTTTGCTTCCAATAGGTGGGCGTATCTATACCCAATATGAACAACAAAAGCTTTATGCCCAGTATCAACAAAGCCTCTTAGAGCGGGAGGCAGCGCTTGAAACGATGAACGAGACACTGGAGAGTGGTATAAATATAGAAGATACAGCCAACGATACCCAAGTCATTGGCCTTGTAACCATCCCCAAAATCAACGTCAGCCTCCTCTTTGCAGAGGGTGTCACCAAGCAAGCACTCAAATATGCTGTAGGGCATATGCCAGGAACGAGTATGCCAGGAGAGGTGGGTAACTGTGCCATTGCAGGACATAGGAGCTATACCTTTGGGGAGTATTTTAATCGTTTAGATGAGGTAGAAGTAGGAGATGACATTCAGATTACGATGGGAGAGACCACGTACACGTATAAGGTATATGAATCTTTCTTGGTAGACCCAAGTGAGGTGTGGGTGACAGAGCCCGTAGAAGATAGAAAAATAGTAACCCTCATCACCTGTCATCCAGTTGTTAAGGCAAATCAGCGTCTCATTGTAAGAGGTGAATGGGTACCTGGTACGTGACAACTTACAGATGCGTTGATTTTTAAGTGTGGTACAGGTGTGGCAATAGTATAAATTTATTCATAAGATAAAAATTAGGTCATCATCTACAAATAAAGTAAGTTATGCACAGAAACTGGGGATTAAATTGCGAAAACTGTGGAAAAGTTAAAAAACGAGGTTGAGAACCTGTCTTTATCCTGTGAATAAACTTAAATTTAAGTATATTAATGTTTGCAGATTATATTACAATTTCATTAAAAAACCTTGAATAAAATTAATTTGAATTGTTTTTTAAGGATACCTCCTATACAATAGAAAATAGTGGTAAAGTGTACTAAAAATTTAAAATACACTATAGAAAATAAAAAGGAGATGTTTGGATGAGAAAACATTATTCTAAATTCATTTTAAGCCTTTCACTTGCAGGAATTATGTCTGTAAACGTATTTGCAGCAACAACTTTTACAGATGTTAACAATAAACATTGGGCGTACCCAGGGATTAGTTATATGCAAGACAAGGGTTACATGACTAAAAATAGTAGTGGGGCCTTCGCACCAGCACAGGAGATGACTTACTTTGATATTGCTGAAGTGCTTGCTAAGGCAACAGGCTATCAAGATGCATTGGTTATCAAAGATATGGACCCAGCGCTTAAAAAACAAATTGCGGATAACTATGAAAAGCAAAAGCCAACTCTTGCAACTTATACAAGTAAATATGGCACATGGGAAAGCAGATGCAACGAAGAAATTGCCTACTTACTTGGACGTGGCTACTTAACAGAAGCAGAGCTTAGTCGTTTTATGATTAAAACAGCAGATGGCAAAGAGATAAAAAATACTTTGACCAAACAGGATATGGTTACTCTTTTAGTACGTGTTATTGGCAAAAAAATAAGTGCAGAAGAAGCATACATAGGTAAGACTAAATTTGCAGACAACGATTTAATTCGTAAAGAAAATAGACCTTACGCAGCATACTACAACCAAATTGGCCTTTTAAATGGGGATGACAAAGGCAATATGGGTGCAAATACTAAAGTAACAAGAGCATTAGGTGCTCAAATGACTTATGCAGCATTAATGCACAAGGAGAAGCTAGA
>NZ_JAVVQU010000036.1:21234-34031 GCF_036655075.1 Niameybacter sp.
CAACGATTACAGGGAAAGTCAACAAAATCGTTCCTAAAAACAATGCAGCAGGTGAGACTTATCTACTCCTTGAAGTCAATGGGAAAACAACTTTCTATACAGCCAATGCAGCTACTAAGGTGACCAATGCCAATGGACAGGCTGTAGCGTTTTCCAAAGTGGCCATCGGTGAAAAAGTGGCGGTTACTGTTACCAAAGAAAATGGTGTTGAGCTTCTGAAGACGATTCAACTTGTAGATCATACAACAGGTGGTACAACCAAACCAGAGACTACACCAGAAACAGATAAAGAAGAAACAACGACACCAGAACAGGCTGCGTCTAGCTACTTAGGTAACATTGAAAACATTGGACGTAGTGGGACTTTATCTGTTGCAACAAACCAAGGTACAGTGACTTATGTTTTAGCCAAGGATTGTGAAATCAAGTTTGACGGTGGGGCACTCATTTTAGAGGATTTATTAGTCGGTGACCGTGTACGTATTTATGTAGAAGAGAACAAAATCACAAAAGTGAATGTACTTTCTCGTGCAGAAGCAGAAGAAGTGAAAGCAGAATTTGTGAAAGTAACCAATCGTGTGACAAGCTACATGCTAACTGTTCTAGAAGGTACCAAAGAAAAAACAGTTGAAGTGGAACAAGATGCAGACATTACACGCAACGGCAAACGTGCAGAGCTTGGGGACCTTCGTGTAGGGGATACCCTTGAAATCAAAATGGACGGAAAAGTTGCAGTAGAGGTACATGCTACATCTGAAGAAGCAAGTTTCACCGGGACAATAGAAAACATCATCATTTCTCGTACACCACAAATCGTGGTACGTTCAAAGGGTGAGCTGAAAACAGTTAATATTACGAAAAATACAGAACTCTATGATAGTACAAGTAAAAATGATATCACTATACGTGAACTCTTAATGGATTCTAAAGTTGAGGTGCTTACAGAAAGTAAAGAAGCAGTCTCAGTTGTTGTCAAAGACGTACCAACAGAAGTTTCCTTTAAAGGGACAGTAGAATACGTAGGTCCATCAGCTAAATACATAGATGTACTTGTAGAATACGATGTAACAACAGGGGAAACAATGGTACTTAGACGTATCAACATCCCAACTCAAGTTAAAGTAATCGTAGATCGTCAAGTAGGTTACAGAAATCAAATCAAAAAAGGTATGGAAGTGCTTGCAATCTACAACTACGGCGAAGAAATGAATCCACATACCATAGAAATTGTAAGTAAATAAATACTTCCCATCCAAAAGCCTATGAAATGCATAACTCATGCACATTTCATAGGCTTTTTATATAAAATACATATAGAAAAAGAATATGGGCAACCTTTTTAATAAAGGGAACAATTTGTCCAATTGTTACGTCTAATCTTCTTCATAATTCTTTTGATTTACCTAGCGTAAACTGTTATGATTGTAAATAAAGGGGGATTTTTGTTACATACTAATTAGAGGAGGCATTTCAATATGAAAATCAACAAAAAATCCAAAACAATTTATTTATCCAGCGCCAAAAAGCGTCGTACCAAAGTTACGACTAAAGGGCTTGCTATCGTCCTTGGTGGGGTAAGTGTGGCTATAGGGAGTGTATTTGCGTTTTTACCCAATGCCTATCAAGTAAGTGTAGGGGGAGAAGTCATAGGTGTTGTTAACAAAAAAGAGTACATAGATACAGCACTTCAAACTGTAGAAGCGCAGTTAGAAGGTAAGTACAAAACAGAAGTTGAAATAGAGGGCCTAGACCCATTAAAACATGTTCATGCCAAGAAGAAGGACATGATAGATCCTAATAACTTACCAACTTACTTAAGGGAAAATATGGATATAACCATCAAGTTTCAAAGGTTGCTTGTAGATGGGGAGGAAATTGCCATCATCGAGTCACCTCAAACCTTAGACCTCCTAGAAGATGAACTAAAGGAAGCATACTTTGATGACAAAGATGTTAATGCTAAGTTTAGCAATGATGTAAAACTTGAAGAAGTATATACAACAGAGGACAAGCTTGTAGAGATGGATACCCTGGTTGATCTATGTAAGAAACGACAAAGAAAAGAAGTGGTGTATACTGTAGCACCAGGCGATAGTCTATGGAGCATTGCTACTAAATATAATTTAAGTGTAGAGGACTTAACAGATGCCAATGAAGGGCTTACAAACAACCTTAAAATCGGTCAAGAGATTAAGGCAAATGTACGTGTACCCGTACTTGGCATGGAACTTGTGAAAGAAGCTCCTTGATTTTTCCTTTTTACTTCATAAGAACCATTTGATATCATATAAATATATAGAAAGGCAGGGGAATAATGTGGTACAGACGATTGCAATTATAGAAGATGAACAGGCTATTTCTGACATTATTAAATATAATTTGGAGAAGGCAGGCTATAAAATACACGTAGCTTATGACGGAGAAGCAGGTGTAAAGCTGATTGAATCAGTAGACCCAGACCTTATTTTACTAGATATTATGATGCCTAAAATGGATGGACTAGAAGTATGTAGAAGAGTAAGACTTACAAAAGAAACCCCTATCATTATGCTTACAGCAAGAGCAGAAGAACTGGATAAGGTATTAGGCCTTGAGCTTGGTGCAGATGACTACATGACCAAACCTTTTGGTATGCGTGAGTTAGTAGCAAGGGTAAAAGCAAACTTAAGAAGAGGTGGGTTTGTATCTGAAGAAGCAGGTGCAGAATCCAATGTTGTGAAAGAAGATAGTTTAAGCCTAGACCTTGGCAAGTATGAAGTAACCAAAAATGGTGCTGTCGTTGACTTAACCTTAAGAGAATATGAGCTTCTAAAGTTCTTAGCCACTCAAAAGGGAAAAGTATTCTCTAGGGAGGCACTCCTTGAAAAAGTATGGGGATATGAATACTATGGAGATGTGCGTACAGTAGATGTAACGGTTAGAAGACTTAGAGAGAAGATAGAAGATGATCCTTCTAAAGCAGCTTTTGTACTCACCAAGCGTGGAGTAGGCTATTACTTTAGAGGTTAAACTTATGAAATCAAGTATACAATGGAAGATTGTAACCATCTATTTGAGTGTGGTGCTTGTCATTATGGTTGTGAGTGGTACACTCATTATTTCTGATACGGAAAATACCCACTATGAAAAGATTAAAAAAGAGCTTATTTTTTCAGCAGAGATGATAGAAAATCGCTTAGCTGTAGATACAGATGGACAGCTTGAAGAAAGCATTGATGAAGTAGAGCAGACACTAGGTACAATGGTAGCACTCAACAAGCACACCATCTATATTTTAGATGCAACGGGACACTTGCTACTGGGGTCCACTTCAGACTTTGCCGTTGGGGAGTTGGTGCCTTCAAGAGAAGTGCTTCCAAAGGTCATTGATAAGAAGCAAGCTTACACGCTAGAGTGGCCTAAGTTTGCGACACAAGACGGCGGCCCTCAAGTGGTAGAACATGCTAGGCCTGTTCTTGACAAGAATACAGGCGAGCTTTTGGCCATTATTGATGTGCGCGCCGATGCAGAAGACATTTACAACAACGTATTCAACGTTATGAAGACGATCAGTTTGGCTTCAGTTGTGGCTATGGCTATTGCAGCAGTGCTTAGTGCAGTCTTTGCAAGAATGATTACTGTACCCATCACTCAACTTACTAAAAGTGCAAAGCAGTTGGCATCTGGGTCTTTTAGCCGTATTCCCATCTATTCTACAGATGAGATTGGGCAGCTGACGCAAAGCTTTAACTACATGGCAACAGAGCTAAGTCGTACAATGGGTGCCATCTCCAGTGAAAAGAGTAAGCTTGAAAAGATTCTACAAAACATGGCAGATGGGGTTATGGCCTTTAACAGACAAGGGGTATTAATCCATGCCAATCCCGTATGTACTGAGATTGTAGGTAAGAACAATATGGACCATCGCTTTGACTACATCTTCCCGAACTTAGGTGTAGAAGTTTCTTTTGACCAACTCATGAAAAATGAAGAGATGGAGCAGCTTAAAAATGATGAAGGTGTCATGATGAGTGTAGAAGACAGGTATTACAACTTACACTTTGCACCCTACTTAAATGTATTTGGAGAGAGTGAAGGATTGGTCGTGGTCATGCAAGATGTGACCAATCAACAAAAGCTTGACCAAATGCGTAAGGAGTTTGTGGCTAACGTATCCCATGAGCTTCGTACACCCCTTACAACAGTGAAGAGTTATACGGAGACACTCCTAGATGGAGCTATTGATGATAGAGAAATTGCTATGCAGTTTTTGAAGGTCATGGAAAAAGAAGCAGACCGCATGACCAACTTAGTCAAGGACCTCTTAGAGCTTTCTCGTATTGACAACAAGCAGATGCAGCTAGATATGCGTGTATTAGACTTACAGGCAATGGTACAAGAGACATTAGATGCACAGAAAATTCATATTGAGAAAAAGGGACATAAATTGATTTATGAGGCTGACCCTGAGACAGAATATACGATGTTGGGAGATAGTGCGAGAATTAGGCAAATTCTGCACAATATTCTCTCTAATGCAATAAAATATAGTATAGACCCGGGGACGATTAGTCTTAAGCTCTACAAAAACAAAGACTGGATTACTTTACAAGTTCAAGATACAGGGATAGGGATTGCCAAACCAGATTTAGCACGTATTTTTGAACGATTCTTCCGAGTGGATAAGGCAAGGTCAAGAAGTCAAGGGGGTACAGGACTTGGACTTTCTATTGTCAAGGAAATGGTAGAACTTCACGATGGAAGCATCAACATCAGTAGTAAAGTAGGCAAAGGGACCACCGTTACAGTACAATTTAAACCATACGTTTAAGGTAGGTATAAGTTAAAATTTATCTTGTAAGATAAACGTTATGAAATTGTAATATAATTGTAAAGGAAATAATGTATACTATAAGTAGAAAACGATAAGTACATATTAATGAAAGGGGGTTCCACATGAATAAGATGAAATATATTGGGAGTATACTGGTTTTAGGTGCAGCAATGATTGTACCCACAGGTGTATTTGCAGCAGAGATCAAACCAGATTTTACGAAAAATGTGAAGACAACATCTACAGTCAATGAGGTTTCAATCATTAAGGAGACTTCACAAACGAGTACGTCATCCGCTATTACATTTGCTAAAGATGAATATGTGAGAATCACCCAGTCCCTTGATAAGGAAGAAATCCAGACTTTTGACAGTCAGATTAACATTATGGGTGAGGCGCGCACAGGTACAAATATAGAAATTGTTGTCTACTCCGGAGAGAAGATGGATAGACCAGCTCCAACAGATAGTAATAATTATAAAGTGTATAAAGTTAAAGAAGTAGGTGCAACAAAGCTTTTTAGTCAGTTAATCGAATTATCAGAAGGCTCAAACCACGTGATTATCAAATACACGTATGAGCCAGATGGCAAGAGCGGCAGCTTCACTATCAGAATTCAAAAAAAAGCTGAAGCTGAAAAAGAAAAGATTAAAACTTTTATAGCAGATGATGCGAGTGGGATTTTGGGCAAACTCAAAGAGCCTGTAAAGCCAGCACAGCCATCAACACTAGTTAAAGAGTGACGGTGACGAGATGGAAAAGGGCAAAGAGCATATCAAACTGATTTTACTAAGTTGCCTTATTGTTGCAACAGTTATACAGACAGCTCTATTGTGGCTTGGCAGTATGTCAAGCCACAATTTTTTAAAGCAAAATATAGGTAGTGAGCCTATTATACCTATGAATATATGGGTCGTACAAGCCGGTAATAATGATACAGGCTTATCCAACTCCCTAGCTTTTTATTTAGGTGATACAACAGGTAATGATAAAAAGGATTATAAGCGTCTGACAAGTGAACTTGGAAAAGTAGTCTATAGTTATGAAGAAGAGAAGGCACTTGAAAAACAAGAAGGTATCCCATGGAATAAGCTTTTTAGTATGCCAAGTATTGTTTTTGAATATGAGATTCCTTTAGAGTTTGAACACATTACAGGATTAAGTAAGACAGCAGGCATGACCCAAAAGCTAGATTATGTGTTTATGTATTCCAACAACAAATTTCAAAAAGAGGCAAGTCTTTGCCTTATTAACTCCAAGGAAGATTACTTTTATGAGCTGACGGTCCAGGGCAATTTCCAAGACATTGAAAAGGTATATGCCGCTGTGACAGAAGCAGACCTTAGCAAGCATATTACGGCATACCAACCTAGTGCAACGATTGAAAATGTACAGATTAAAGGCAATGTCTTCTTGCCCACAAGTAGCCAAGAGGCCCTTGTCACCTATCCTGTATTGGAGATGAAAAATGGCATTGCTACAGATACTGGGGAAGGTCAGCATCTTTTAGAAACCAAGGTCAACGACTTCTTTGTCAGTCCTTTGATTAAGGAGAAAGATGTGTATGAAGATGGCACAGTTGTCTATAAGGAGCAAAAGAAGACGCTTGTGACTTACAATCCAGAAGGTGTTATTGAGTACTTAAACTTAGACCCTAAGCAGGCACAAAATGTGACCAATTTACGACAAGGGTACAATAAGGTTTTAAGCTTTGTGCAGCAAGCGGAGAGCATCGCTAAGCATACAGCAGATAACCTATACTTAGCGAACATTGTCCAAGAGGGGCAAAAAATCACTTACTACTTTGACTTATCCTTTAATGGATATCGCATACAGTTGAGTGATGCCTTAAAGAAGAAGTTGGGCATTACTTCTTATTTAGAAGTAGTAGTCAAAGGGAATGACTTTATTAGTATGAAGATTTGTACCTTAGAAGTTTATCCAAAGTGGCAAACAGAATCTTTCAAGTCGCATTATTTAGAGCCTATGGATGATATGTACAGTTTATTACTTGAACAAGGTATAGAAGATCTAGAAATAGACCGACTAGAATTGGTGTATCTTGTGAGTGACGAAACATTGCCGATCAAGTTGGCATGGGGTGTCATTTATAAACAAAGATGGTATTATCCATAATAAGGCAAAGTGTAAGTCTTCACTTTGCCTTATATTTTTGATAGAATTTACAAGTGCCATAATATAAAAGTGTGGAAGGGGGCGAAACAATGAGATGGGATAGAGCATTGAACTTATTAATTATTATTTTTTTATGCATCAATTTGGCTTTAGCATGGATTAACTATGAAAGCCTTGTTGTCACCTATCAAGTAACAGATGAGCGGATAGATACCATTACATCTATCTTAAAAAAGAATAATATAGAAGTAGATACCAAACTCCCCAAAGTATTTTCGCCCAAATCGTCTATTTGGATAGAGCCGATAGAGATTACTTCCAATATGCGTGATCAAGTAGTAACAAAGGTGCTTGGAGAAGACCGCACTCAGATCACCATTACAAAAGATGCCTATGATGCAAAGTACGGAAGAAATGCCCTTGTCTATAATAAGGGAGAAGAAGAATTAAAATTTTATAAAGAACGTATTTTATACCATAACAAAGGACTGGAAAATGAGGTAAACACCTTGAACCAGAAAGAAGCACTAAAGATTGCAAAAGACTTTGTAGAGCGCTTCAAATTAGAAAATCATTTCGATAATGTAAAAATTGAGTCTAGAAGTGGGTCATATGGATGGGATGTAACATATTATGAAGTATATAAAGGTTTACCTGTTTTTGACAGTTTCGTAAAAATGAGGGTGTCAGATGCTGGCGTGTTAAGTGCAGAACTAAGATGCCTCGTTATAACAGACAAAGTAGGCCAACTTAAACCTTTATATCCTGTGGATGAAGTCCTATTTGGGCTACCAGAAATAGATCTAGACCAAACGGATTACGTTGTTGAATCTGTTGAACTTGGCTACAGACTAGACCATACTGAAGGCATGCATATTCTAGCAGAAGAAGCAGTACCGATGTATAAAATCCAAATGAGGGGTTTAATTACACCAATATTTGTCAATGCTTATACAAATACCTATGAAGAAATACTTTTTATTTCCCAGCATTAATGGTATAATGGAAATTGACTGATTTTGAGGCGTTATAAGGCCATGTTGCAATAGATACAACAAAAGTAAAATCGCAAAGAATAAATACAAATTAAGAGGTGTTTAGGTTGAGCAAGCTATGTATACGAGGTGGTAAACGCCTAACCGGAGATGTAGTAATTAGTGGCGCTAAAAATGCAGCAGTGGCCATACTACCAGCTGCGCTTTTAGTAGATGGAACATGTGAGATTGAAAATTTACCATATATTAATGATGTTATCATATTAACAGATGCCATGAAATCTTTAGGGGCAGTAGCCCAATTTGAAGATAAACACACTGTACAAGTAGATGCAACAACCGTATACAGTTATTGCGCTACAGATGAGTGTATTGGCAAGATGAGAGCTTCATACTACTTGATTGGAGCACTCCTTGGCCGTTTTGGCAAAGCGAAGGTAGCCATGCCAGGTGGATGTAACTTTGGTAAAAGACCAATTGATCAGCATATTAAAGGTTTTGAGGCACTTGGTGCAACAGTCACCATACAAGAAGATACAATTTATGCAGTAGCAGACAAATTGATCGGTACACATATTTACCTTGATGTGGTAAGCGTAGGAGCTACCATTAACATCATGTTAGCCGCAGTCTTAGCAGAAGGGACAACTACTATTGAGAATGCTGCAAAAGAACCTCACATCGTAGATGTAGCCAACTTCCTCAATATGATGGGAGCAAGCGTTAAAGGTGCAGGAACAGATGTTATCCGTATCAAGGGTGTTCCAAAACTTCAAGGTGGGAAATACTCTATTATTCCTGACCAAATTGAAGCAGGAACATATATGATGGCCGCAGCCATTACAGGTGGCGATGTGTACGTTCGTAACATTATCCCAGAACATATGGAATCCGTATCCCTTAAAATGCGTGAGATGGGCGTTGAAATTGAAGAAGGAGACGACTACATTCATGTAGCGGCAGGTAAAGATCTCATTGCAACAAATGTCAAAACTTTACCGCATCCAGGCTTCCCAACAGACCTTCAACCGCAAATGACTGTTCTTTTAAGTACAGCTCTTGGGAATAGCACAATGCTAGAAAGTGTATTTGAAAACAGATTCCAGTATGTTGAGCAGTTAAATGAATTAGGAACAAAGATTAACGTAATCAATGGCAATAAAGCAGAAATCGAAGGTGTAAGTAAGCTTACAGGCGGAGAAGTGATTGCAACAGATTTACGTGCAGGTGCTGCTATGATTTTAGCAGGACTTAAAGCAGAAGGCGAAACTTATATCAATGATATTAAATACATTGACAGAGGATACGAATCTGTAGAAAATAAAATGAACGCCCTAGGCGCAGATATTACAAGAGTATAGCCAAAAGCAATTCAAGCGATCCGCTTGAGTTGCTTTTTTATTGCAAAAAATATAGAGTGCCTTTAAAGAGGTATTAGATTATTTCAGATAAAGCTTTATTCCTGCGTATTTTCGAGGTAAGATAATAAATAAAGTAAAAGAAGCCAAAGAAGCCAAAGGAAGGAAGTCAAAAACAATATGAAAAAGATTTTAGTCGTTGTAGATATGCAAAAAGATTTTATTGATGGTGCACTAGGAACCCCAGAGGCGGTTGCCATTGTGCCTCATGTAGTGGAAAAAATTAAGACTTACCAAGAGGCAGGAGATGCCATTTATTTCACATTGGATACACACAATGAAGATTATTTGAATACACAAGAGGGCAAAAACTTACCAGTACCTCATTGTATCAAAGGGACAAAAGGATGGGCACTGCATCCAGATATTGCAGCTTTAGCAAGAGTGTTACAAGGGCACACAGCTACACCTATTACCTTTGAAAAAGGCATTTTTGGAGGAGAAGAGCTAGCCCACAAATTAAGAGATGAAATTCAAGGCTTAGAGAATGTTGAAATTGAGCTCGTAGGTTTGTGTACCGATATTTGTGTACTGTCTAACGCCATTTTATTTAAGACTTATATGCCAGAGGCGTGTATTAAAGTGGATGGGGCTGGATGTGCAGGGGTAACCCCACAAAGTCATACAAATGCACTTGATGCGATGAAGATGTGTCAAATTCAAATCAATTCATAAAATCTTTTTCATAGAGCAATCAAAGAAAGGTTATACTAACTTCAATACTATTAATTGAGGTGAAGTATGCGCAAGTTTACAAAATTTATATGGATAATACTCGCTGTACTGCTTACTCTTATCATCATTTTTGGTGTTTATTTTTATAACCTATTAAATGATTTGCAAGTGGATCAAACCGGTGTCATTACACCAGAGACCGCTGTTACTTATCCAACTGTGTCAGGGATTAATCATATTTTACTCGTGGGTGTAGATAGTACAAGCACAGAAGCTACTACACGTTCAGATGCCATGATGCTACTCACATTAGATACTCTACACAACAATGTCAAACTCACTTCTTTTGCACGAGATGCTTATGTCAATATTCCGGGCATAGGGTATGAAAAGTTGACCCACGCTTATGCCTATGGAGGTGCTGAGTTACTGATAGAAACCTTTAGGCAAAACTTCCAAGTAGATGTAAGCGACTATGTAGTCATTGACTTTAAATCCTTTATTGTATTAGTAGATATGTTGGGCGGAGTAGATGCATCCCTAGAAGACTGGGAGCTTAGAGAATTTAACCGTGTTGCCAATGAGAACTACCGCAAGTACTATGATGGAGAAGATGGCTTCATTGAAATCCAAGAGGCAGGCACATATACCTTAAATGGGTATCAGACACTAGCCTATGTTAGAATGCGTAAGAGCGATTCCATTTATGCAAGAGAAGAAAGGCAACGCCTTGTAGTAGAAGAAGTCTTCAATAAAGTTATTCGTATGCCATTCAATATGTATAGCAAACTGTTCAAACAAGTACTGCCTTATATTACAACCAATATCAATCCATTCGACTTGGTCAAATTGGGATTTACAGCCCTTCAAATTGGAACAGATGATGTAAGACAGCTAGAGTTCCCAGATCCAAACAAAGGTATAGAGGGCTCACTTCCAGGCAAAGGCTGGGTGCTCCAATGGGATGAAGAATCTGGAAGAGAACAACTCCATGAGTTCCTTAACCAGTAGGACAGTTAAAAGGGGAGCGTATAGAAATTTTATAAGATAATAACTGATCTAAATAGAAGCGCCTATGGGCGCTTTTATTTGTTGAATATAGCGTAATATAAGGTAAGTTACAAGGTTGAACATTATAGTTATAAATCGTATACTAAACAGTAGATAATAAAAAGTGGGAGGGAAACGGATGCATACAAAAAGTAAATTGATATATCATGGTAGTTATATGGAAATTGAATTTCCAGAGATTCGTAAACATAGATTTACTAAGGATTTCTCATGGGGATTTTATTGTACTGAAATTCAAGAACAAGCAGAAAAATGGTCTAGTAAGTTTAATACTTCAATAGTAAATGTTTTTGAGCTTAAAGGCATTGAAATATTAAATGTAAAAAGGTTTGAAGAGTACACAGATGAATGGTTAGAATTTGTGGTAAACTGTCGTAGTGGGAAAACACATGAGTATGATGTCGTTATTGGACCAATGGCTGATGATACCATATATGACTATATAGAAGCATATTTACAGGGACAAATGAACAAACAGAAGTTCTTCGAACTAATGAAGTTCAAGTACCCTACACATCAAATGAGTTTTCATACCATTAAAGCATTGGACCATATCAATTTTATTGAAAGTTATCAGATTTAGTCGGGATATAGATTATTGGGAACTTAAGCTTAACGTGTTAGAATAAAGTCAAATAAACGAGGAATGTGGAGGAAACATCATGAAAAGACAAGACTACATTTCATGGGATGACTATTTTATGGGGATTGCACTCCTTGCGGCTAAACGTAGTAAGGATCCAAGTACCCAAGTGGGTGCGTGTATTGTAAGTGGTGAAAAAGCAGAACATGTGCGCCCGAATACGATTTTAAGTGTAGGGTATAATGGCCTGCCAATAGGCTGCGAAGATGACCAATTTCCATGGGGAAGAGAAGGGGGATTCTTAGATACTAAGTATCCTTTTGTGGTACATGCAGAGCTCAATGCAATCTTGAATGCTCAAGGTAAATCTTTGGTAGGTTCTAAGTTGTATGTAGCCCTTTTCCCTTGCAATGAATGTTGCAAAGCCATTATTCAATCAGGAATTCGTGAGGTCATTTACCTTTCAGATAAATATGCCCAGACTGATGCAGTAAAAGCCTCTAAAAAGATGTTTGAAGCAGCAGGTGTAAAGCTTACAAGACTTGAGACAGATACACAAAGTATTGAGCTTAACTTTGATGTGGAATAAAACGACTCATCCTAGGACTTAATGATTTAAGTGCTAGGATTTTTGTTTTGAGATAAGAAAAAGAAAGTGGATACAAGCATGGTAACCTCATGAGGTGAATATGATAAGATATGAGACATTATAAGGAGGGGTAGGGATGGGAGATACTATAGTTTTTTTAGTCATTGCAGGGTTATGTGGTTGTGTATTTGGTGGAATAGGTATTACAGCCTTTAGGTTGAAAAATCCTATTCATTTTTGGTCAGGAACAGCAGTGAAAAGTGAAGAAATTACAAATGTGAAAGCCTACAACCGAGCCAATGGATGGATGTGGCTGGTGTATGGAAGTCTCTATATCCTAGCAGCCTTAGTGGGACTGTACAAGGTGGCTTATGGAGGCATTATTTTAGGTATAAGTGCTGTTCCAGGTATGTTTGTACTTATGTCCATTTACGTTAGTATTGAGAAGAAGTATCGCATTCAAAAAGTAGAGACAGTAGAAGAAAAAGTAAGGCGCCAAATGAAAAATTATAAATAG
>NZ_JAVVQU010000037.1:0-1226 GCF_036655075.1 Niameybacter sp.
TGCATTTTTCACAATTATAATTTTTTCTTTATCTTTTTGACGAATTTTTATTTATTCAGCGTATAACGTATATGTAAGGGATAAACGTAGCATGGTACAAGCTGAGGCCGGCCGCCCACATGCTACATCCCTTAGAGAAAAAGTTTATCTGTTCTTCTGGATTCTCTCCCTCTTACCTGAAGGGCCTCAAACTTTTTCTCATCTAACCGAACCTACTTAGTGGTGGCATCTAGTAGACTTCGGGGCACCACCGCTTTGCAGAGGAGTCGTAACTGTAAGCTGAGTTCATTTTACACTAGAAATGCCAACCTCAAAGCAACAACTGTGATCACGCTTATGAGCTGTAGGCTCATCCGGCAATCCGCAGTGATACGTACACTAGGTACCCCTTTCACCTACGAGAACCCGCGAGAGACCTACCAGGTACGAGGTCAGTACACAAAGGCGCCAAAAGGACAGCATCTTCTAGTTGAGAATAGACTTCTCCTTAAGTTATGGGCACACTTGAAGCATTGCCACACCCCATAAGAAAATAACTTAAGTTCTACCTATCTTTTAAGAGGGAAGGTAGTCTTAGGTTAGCTTCTTGTGGATTTCTATTCATTTCAATACAAAGGAGCTAATATCTTGAGGCTTGATGTCTAGATATTAGCTCCTTTTCATATCTATTCTATTTATCTTTTACTCGCTGCTACTTCCTGTTGCCATCATTTGATCCATCTACAAAATGGAGCCACCTGCTACTCCTGTATCATTTCTTTCAATGTCTTAACCAATCCACCTATTGCTTGCACATAGATGGTACAAATTCTACCAGCTATTTCATCTGCTAGTTTCTCACTATAAATATGTAAAGTTGCATTACGATCTTCGAGTAGTTGAAGCCAAACCTTTTCTTCCTCTAATAAACCACTCACATAGGCTTTTTCCAAGAAAAGCCTAGTCTTCTTTAACTTGAAGACTAGGCTTGTTGAACTGCTACTTAAAGTTTCCACACATTCTACACATTAATGATTCCTTTTTGTTTTCCGTCTTACATTTTGTGCACACCCAAGTTTTGCTATCCTTGTCTGCATTTGCTTTATTAATAGCCTGAATTTCCTTTTCTTTCTCTTTTTCAGCCTTTGCCTTTTTACCGAACATAAAAATCCCCCCTTCAAAAATCAGTTTAGGGTTTTCCCTACCCTCTAAGTATATTAGGGGAGCTTGGACTTTATTTCACAATT